>CAZATZ010000121.1:0-5853 GCA_964488175.1 uncultured Spirochaetales bacterium | reverse complement strand
AAAAAAAGAACACCCCCTTCTGAGAGATGTTCTTTTTTACACTTTAGGCGGAACTCTTTACGCCGAGGTAGAGGGCTTTTTACTCCCTATCTCACTAAAAATAACGTAGGCGATGACGCTACATAATCCGGCGAGAAGAGGAGCTTCAACCCACCCCATTTTTACTTGGAAAATAAGAATAATACTCATCACAAATCCAGTCAGAATGGAAGCAATCGCTCCTCGAGCGGTACCCTTTTTATACAGACAGGTAAAGAACATAGGGGCGATGAGACACGCAATCAACGTTCCGTTCCCCAAGTAGGCGAAGAAGTTGAGCATTCCCATAGGAACACCCAAGACGAAGGTGAGAGCGACACCTCCAATTATCCATAAAGCGACTCTATCTATCTTTGTTTTTTCACCGTCCTTTTTACCGAATCCTTTGGCTAAATCGTTAGAAATGGCACTCGAAATCGTGTGAATCACCGAGTTCGCCGTCGACTTCATCGCAAAGAGAACAAAGAGGGTAATGAAACTTCCGATAATGGGCGTGGTGTAGTTGAGCAAAAAATACCCCATCGCATTATCGGGGTCTTCGAGGGTTACTCCCTGTGATCGAACAAAGAGACCTGCCAGAGGAACTAAACTCATTAAAATCCCCATAGGAAGCATGTACAGGGCCATCACATGCGGTTTCGTCTCGTCATTGAGTGCGAGAAAACGCACTCCCATGTGGGGAGTTACAACCGTGTAAAAAAAGGCGTAGATTAAGGTTAAAAAGAGGCTAATTCGATACGTTCCATAAGGCCCTCCGTTATCTGGATTCGCCAAATAGGGATCAACCTCGTCTAACTTTGTGACAAAGTCTCTGATCGAAGAGTCAGCCCCTAAACCCTTTAAGATGTAAGCGAGGATAATGACTCCTGAGATAGTCATGAAGACGACCATAAAGGCGTCCGTGCGTGCAATCGCACTAAATCCCCCTACGCTTGTGTAGATCAAGATAACCAAGGTCAACACAATCGCAGCGGTACTGAAAGAGATTCCAAGCCACGATGAGCCAAGAAGAGCGACAGCTTTAATCTGTCCAACCAGAAAGACCATCAAGAGAAGAATCGTTACCGTTGCTGTGAGAATTAGTAAGATTTTCTTCTCCATCTCACTACCAGGGTGAGATCGTGTGATGTAGTCGGGAACGGTTACCCCCCCCATCGTTCTCCCACGTTTCTTCATGTAGGAGGCGAAGAAAAGGGCTCCAAAGAGGATCGCAGGCCCAAACATAAAGTTGCCCAATATCTCCGTCGTTCCGTAGCGATACGCCGAACCCGAGGCTCCGATAAACCCCCATCCGCTGTACCCCGTCGCCATCAGTGTCGCAGCTCCAACAAAGTTCCCCATCGTTCGGGAACCGATTAAAAATCCTTTTCGTCCATCGCTCTTAACAATTTTTGATGAGTAAAAACCAATCCCAAGAAGAATGGCGATCGAAGTAATAAAAATTATCCAACTGGTAATCATTTTTCTTCCTCCTTACTCTTTTTTTCACATACGATATAGGCTATGATTACAATTACAGTCGTAATAAGGCTACCGTAAATAAACGCATCTAAAGTCCATGAGCCAGTCATAAAAGACCTCCTGTGTTAGGTTTTGAGCCTATCTCAAAACTTGGGTATTTCAAGGGTACTCTAAAAGAGAGGTTGAATCAATAAAAACTTAGAGATTTATATTAAAGTTTTTACCTCACATTTCCTCTCCAAAGAGGGGTCATTCTTGTCATCTTAAAAGTATCCTGAAAAAGATTCTAACTGGGCATCTCTATAAGGTTCAAGAGGCCCAGTTAGAACAATCTATTTCTAAAGGTACCTTAAAGGTCAATCCTTGTTCCTGGCGTCTGTTTAGGAAAGTAATCCTCCATTTTTCCTTCGCGATAAACGTCAGCCGTTGCGCAGTGAAGTCCACCTCCAAAGGGATACGCATCACGGAAATCAATAGGAATCACGTTCATACCCAGTTTGTCCATCTGCTCCAATTGAGCCTTCTCTGAAGCCTCTACAATGACCGTCTTATGATCCAAGACTAAGCAGTTCATCGAGAGCCAAACACTCGAATAACAGAGGGGGGGCGGTTCACTGTGAGCGGGCATCGCTGCGTCGACGATCTCCCAGTCGTTATCGTGAAAGATCTTTCGTTGTGCATCGGGAAGTCTGCGGTGAGGGTTGTTGATTATCAGACCAGGACGCAGAGGGACAAAGGTCGCATCGATATGGATGGGGTAGGGATCTCCGGGGAAATTTACCGCATGAATTCGATGTTCTGGAAAGTGTCTTCTCAACCACTCCATCGCCTTACGATTGGTTGTCAGACCGTGCTGACAGAAGAGATCTTTTCCCAGACGCAGAATATCGGCGGCGTCGAAAAGCACCTCGTGCTCAGTCGTTACCATATCGAGGTTCGCCGTTCTCTTGAGGAGAATCTCTTCGGTAATCTCGGTGTTATAGTAATCCGCCTTGTACGAATCCTCGCCCAGTTCTGGTCGAGGTGCCTGTTCCCAACGGAACTCTGGATCCTCGTCGAAGTACTTACGCAAGATCTTGGAGTACGCTAAGTACTCAAAGTAGCGCGCACGAAATGACATCGCCGCTTCCAATATCTCATTTCCTACGGTCAAGAGAACATCTCGTGGTGGCATACAACCAAATTGAGCTCCCGTCATAAAATTAGGCGTGATAACGGCTTGATTCCACTGAAGAGGATCGGGTCGATCGACCTTGACTCCTCGCTCCTCAAGGATTTTCACCAAGTTTTCTAGCTGGATATTCGCCTTTTCAACCGTCTCCAACGGTCTCGGACCGGTCATTCCTCGCATCGGACTGTCCAGAGGGACTTTTGCCTTTGAGGCGGGTTCTGAAGGGGAGATGCAGGTGTTGTCTGCGCGTCCAACAATCACGTGTTTTAATGGATCGAAGTCGTTCCATGAATTGACTACTTTTGCCATAGATGCCTCCTAAAAATATCTTGATAGAATCGATTATCTCTACGAAACGTAGTATTTTGATTCTCGATTCTCTTCTAACGAATTTTTCTAAACCTCTATCAAAAGCGATTTAGAATACGGTTTGAGGTAGACTAAAATGCTCCACAAACCTCTCTCTTTTTCAATTTTTTTCTTTAGAGGTACCCTTTATACTCGAAATACCTCTTTTATTCAAAGACGGTCTGCTCACTCACCTCGGTTTGAAGAGCCTTAAAAGCTCGCAAGACAAGTTCTCTTCGAATCTCTTTGCTCTTCTCTGCGGACAAGGCGGGGTCTCCCAAAGGGTGGGGGATTCCAACCGCAGGGACAATCCGATTCGCTCCAATTGTTAACGAGATAGGAACAACCGTCGCCATATGAACAACGGGAATTCCTGCGCGCTCGACCTCTTTTACTAGCGTTGCACCGCAACGAGTACAGGTGCCTCACGTGGAGGTCAGGATAACAGCCCCGACCCCATCCTTTTTAAGTTTTTGAACGAACTCTTCTCCAAAACTCTTCGCCGCCCCCGTCGAAGTCCCCGTCCCCGTGGTCGTAATAAAGTAATCAGCCAGCTCGCCGATGACTCCCTCCGATTCTAATTCTCGTAAGACATCGAGGGGAACGACTAAGTTAGGATTCTTCAAGACAAAGGTTCTATCGTAACCACCGTGTACGGTCTCAAAATCGCTGGGACTCATCGTCTTCATTCCTTTGATAGAGTAGATCCCGTACTTACTCGCACTGGAAGATTCGATTCGATCGGGATTTCCCTGCGGAACAATTCCTCCCGAAGTTACCACGGCGACTTTTACCTTGGTGAGATCTTGGATTGGAGGATTGGGATCGACTCGGTCAAAGACCGGCATCGGATACTCTGTTTGAGTCTCTTTGCCTGCTAGTTTATTGACGAGCAATTCAACGGCTCTTTTTGAACCTCTCTCGGTGTGGAAGTAGTTCACTCGAATTCCCCGTTCGATATACCCCTCCTCTTTAGGCGAGAGAATCTCCTCTTGTGTCAACATTTTCTTGAAGATTTTCGACATGGTCGGAATCGCTTTCCGCATAGAAACGGCGGAATCGCCCGTCTCAACAATCACGATATCTTTTCTAAACATATCGACCCCAGGATTTTCGGGATACATCCCCGTAAGCGCGGGAATCTTTAGCTCCTCTTCAACCATCTTGGCGACCGTTCCACAAGCTACACCGTATCGCCCAGCATTGAAAGCGGGGCCTGCGATGACTCCATCGGGATTGTACCTCTTGATCATCTCAAGAACATCCTTTGGAGCACTCTCAATATGTTCTCCAAAATAGGTGTCTCCACAGATCACCGTCGCTACGATCTCAAACTCCTCCCCGAGTTCTCCTTTAAATCCTACTCCTGGGCCAACGACTCCCTCCTGCACTTCTGGAGGCGTACCCGCTTTTTCCTCTCCGCCAATTCCTGCAAAGAACTGGTTGACGTAGTGGACGACTTTATATTTTGCCATCTAATACCCCCTCGCTGCTAACTTGTTATACCCGTTAGCTATCGTTGATGCAATAATGATCTGCAACTCCGCATCAAGACTTCCATCTGGTGCCATACACCCGTTGTATCCGCCGATCATCATCTCGACATACTCCATCGTTCCGATAATCTTGTCCATTGGAGGGAAGTGTAGCATCGCATTGCCCTGGCCACACGAGACCAGAAGTTCTGCCTCTGGAACGCTGTCCGCCAACGAGTACGATTTTCCATCTTTCCCTGGGAACTCATCGGTGATTAAGACGACCTCACTTCCGCGTTGTTTTACTTTTTGGCAATTCATCATGAGGTCAGCATCGGGATTTCCGTACCCCTCTTCGGTGATCAAAACCCCATCAAGTCCCAAAAACTCTGTGAGTTTAGAGGTCATATCGGAGCTTCTCTCCTTGTCCATTAAGTAGACATTTTCGTTTGTTAAGATAACCCCGATGAAGTTGAGATCTTTTCCATGACGTTCGTAGAGATCCTCGATAACGGGATTGTTTAAATGGTGGTAGGTGGTCACTTTATCGCACGGAGCCACGCAATTCCCACTGATAATCGCCCCGTCCATGATCTCTGTCGGATACATAAACGTCGGCAGAAAGGTCTTTGCGTCGACTCCGTAGTAGTAGGTGTCGTGCAAGAGTCCTTGAGACTGTAGCATATGAATATAACCGATCTTCGGAAGATTGGGGTACTCCTCGACCTGTTGTAGATAGGGTTTTGTCTCGTAAGTAACCACCTCATCTGGTTCGATCTCTCTCCCCGCCTCGCCGATATAGGCAGCAACCTTGAGACCGGCTAAGCGAGCTGCCGCTTCGTATTCGTGGGTCTCAAGACCCTCTTGAGGTGTAAAAAAGAGGCAGAGATTGAGTGTTTGGGAAAAGGGACAGTACGCAGCAGCTGGCCCAGACATATCGATCAATCCCTCTTGGAAAGCGACGATCTTACCCCCTGTGATAACGGTCATCCCCTTCAAGACGTGCGTTCGCCCCTGTCCGACCTCCTTGACCTTATTGATAACACCAGGGAAAATATCCCCATCCCCTTGGCTTACTTTGACACGGGGTTCTATGACGTCTTTCACAGGAGCGATACGAATCGACTCTCCCGGTTTGGCTATCTCGATAGAGACGTCGCTCAATCGATCATCCTCTAAAACGACTCTCTTGACCTCCTCTGTCGAGACGCTGACGACTCCAGATTTGACCGCAGTGGTGCTTCCCAGCAGAAGATCTTTTACATGAATATGACCTAATTCAAGTTTCATTTTCATGTAAAAGATCTTCTAATGATTTTACCCCTTTACAATTCTTGTTCCGCTCTCTCCTTGTAACGC
>CAZATZ010000120.1:0-5865 GCA_964488175.1 uncultured Spirochaetales bacterium | reverse complement strand
GCGAACTTTGTGTTAATTTCCTGCTAGCTGTATTATTCATAATAACTGTTAGTCATTACACCCCATGATGGCGAGTGAGCAGAAAAAGAGTCTAAAACCTATCGCCGTCGGACTCAACGCCTCTCCTGGTGCTGCGACGGGAAAAATCGTCTTTAACGCACACACCGCTGAAGCGTGGTGTTCTAAGGGAGAGAGAGTTGTTCTTGCGAGACAAGAGACCTCCCCTGAAGATATTGGCGGTATGAACGTCGCTGAGGGAATCTTAACCTCGACTGGTGGTATGACCTCACACGCTGCTGTTGTGGCTCGAGGAATGGGAACTCCCTGTGTTGCTGGGTGTAAAGAGCTTATCATCAACGAGAGCGAGAAGGTGATGAAGGTCGGTTCTAAGTCGTACAAAGAGGGCGATTTCATCTCTCTTGACGGTGGTGACGGAAACGTCTATGACGGGCAGATTGAGCTGGTTCAACCGGAGTTATCGGGTAATTTAAATATGATTCTCGACTGGTCCGACGAGATTAGAAAAGGGGCAAAACGGAAGGGACTTCCCGATGGATTTGCGATTCGTACGAACGCCGATCTTCCCCGAGACGCTCGAAAGGCGATCGAGTTTGGTGCAGAGGGTATCGGTCTCTGTCGAACAGAGCATATGTTCTTCGACGAAGACAAGTTGATGCACTTTAGAAAGATGATTGTCGCAGAGAGTTTTGAAGAGCGGGCAAAACCGTTAGCCAAGATTCTTCCTCTACAGATTAAAGATTTTGAGGGTATCTTTGAGGCGATGGATGGATTTCCCGTTACGATTCGTCTTCTTGACCCCCCTCTTCACGAGTTTGTACCCCACTCCGAGCGGGAGATAAAAGAGTTGGCTGACTCTCTAGGAATTCCTGCGAAAAAATTGCAGGAGAGAGTAGAGGGACTCGTTGAGCAGAACCCTATGTTGGGACACCGTGGATGTCGTCTGGGAATTACCTATCCAGAGGTCTATCAAATGCAGGTAGAGGCGATTATTCAAGCCGCTCTCAATATTGAAGCCAAGGGGAAAAAAGTCTATCCAGAGATTATGATCCCTCTCGTTGGTAGCCTCGCTGAATTTACGATTTTACGTGAGAACAGCGAAGAGGTTATCCAGAGAATCTTTAAAGAGACGGGGAAAAAGATTGCGTATCACATTGGAACGATGATCGAGATTCCTCGGGCAACACTTATCGCCGACAAAATTGCGGCAGAGGCCGATTTCTTCTCCTTCGGAACCAACGATCTGACTCAGATGACCTTTGGATTCTCTCGAGACGATATCGGAACTTTCTTGCCCGATTACGTCAATCAGGGTGTATTAAAGCGGGATCCTTTTGAGACTTTAGATGTCGAAGGAGTCGGACAACTCGTTGAACGTGGTGTTCAGCAAGGAAGAAAGACGAATAAGGATCTTAAGTGTGGTGTCTGTGGAGAGCACGGAGGAGACGCCGAGTCTATCTGGTTTTGTTACCAAGTCGGCTTAAACTACGTCTCTTGTTCACCGTTTAGAGTTCCTATCGCTCGATTAGCAGCGGCACAAGCTGTTATTGGGAACCGATAGAGAAATTTAAATTCGATAAAAGGGTTTCACCCAAACTCCCCTCTGGGACTTTCAAGAGTTTGGGGAAACCCTTCGGATTTGAATTTTTATCCGTGGTGGCTTTTAACCGAGTATGATAAAACCATTAAAGAGTATCGATCTGATTGGTCCTCTCAAAGAATATCTCTTTTTTCTTTGGACAAATCGACGGAAGAGTCGCTTTTTTTTCTGGCTGATTTTGTTGAATTTGGTGATCTATCTAAGTTTGAACAACCTCATCGATGTCTACCGCTTCGTCTCCGCCGAGAGAGAGTATTCTGAAGGGGACATCATTCAAAAGAATCTTGTTTCTCCCAAAGACCTTCACCTTTCCTCCCTTGAAAAAGAGGAGGCGGTCACCAACGAATTGATTGAGACCGCAGTCCCCCCCATCTACTCCATCAATATAGAGTTAACAAAGGCTCAGCAAGTAGACTTTGTCGAACCCAAGAGAGAGGAACTCTCCCAAGACGAAGAGCAGTTACTTAAAAATATAGGTCAAATGGATCGGGGGGAGAAGATAGAAGAGAGAGCCTCACTCTTGATCCAACGTTTTCTGGATGGGGGTGTTTTCCCCCCTGTTGACGAGGTTTTTTTCTCTCCGACAAACCAAGTACTCCTCTCACAGGTCGCCGAAGAGCGGGTTCTTAATTCAGAGAATCTACCGACCAAAGCAACCATTTTGAAAGAGGTAGAAGTACCGCTTGAAGAGGAGGGATTTCAGGAGGGAGAGATCGCAGCGATTCGCTCTCTCATTGAGTATTTCTTGCAACCGAATGTCAACTTTGAGTCGCAGGAGACTCAAAAACGGCGAACCCGCTTTCGCAAGGGGATAATCGAGAAGAGCGAGGTAAAGATTCTAAAAGGTGACCCTCTCCTTGAGGAGGGAGACGTCTTTCTATCGGAGAACAAAAGAGCTCTGAGTGAGCTCTCGTGGATCGATTTCATTCGAGTTAGAAACTTAAATTACCTCTTTGTCGGTCAACTTTTGATCCTTCTCTATTTTTTCTCTTTTTCTTCTCTCTTCTCCCAAAAAAGATCGACACCGCGTTACGCCATGGAGAGATCGTTCCAGATTCGTCGGTTAGCTCTGGTCGCCTCAATCCCCCCTCTTTTATGGCTTTTAACTACCTTGATTTCAACGCAACTCAATTTCTTATCAGCTGGGTTAGGCTCTTTTGCTCTTATCGTCTCGTATACGTATCGCAGAAGAGAGTCGCAGCGAATCTTACTGGCGGGTTCTCTTCTACTTCTTCTCTTTAGTCGTCTGGATGGGACGCTCTTTGTGCAGACCCTTATTTTGTTTACTCTCGCCGACTTTCTAGCCAGAAACGTCCAAACTCGGCTCCAGATATTTTATAACGCTTTTTGGTTGGCTTTCTTACTTCGAATCATTCAAGTTCTCTTTGATAAGGAACTTTTTTTTCAAGAGGAACTTTTCTTAGCCCAATTTTTCTTTGATTTTGGTGCGATGGCGACCATCGTCTTCCTACTTCTTCCCCTTCTTGAGACCTTTTTTCGTCTGGCAACTCCCTTTCGTTTAATCGAACTAGGTGATATGAATCGACCAGTTTTTAAATCACTCTTAGAACGAGCTCCCGGAACGTATAACCACTCTCTACAGGTTGCGAATTTAGCTCAAGAATTGGCAAAGAAGATGGGGGCTGATGACTTATTGTGTCGGATCGCTGGGTACTACCACGACATAGGCAAAATTGATAACGCCGAGTACTTTGTTGAAAACCAAACGGGGGAGAATCCCCACGATAAGATGGAACCAAAACTCTCAACAACGATTATCAAATCTCATGTAAAACTGGGGGTAGAACGAGCAAAAAAACTACGCCTTCCGAATCCTATCGTCGAACTAATCAAACAACACCACGGAGATGGGGTGATTCGTTTTTTCTACGAGAAAGCAAAAGAGGCGGACAAGAATCCCAATCTAGCCGATTATCGCTACGCTGGCCCCAAACCGCAGAGTCGGGAGGCGGCGATTCTCCTTTTAAGTGATTCTGTTGAAGCGGCTAGTCGAACGATTGACAACCCAACTCACGCTAATTTAAAGCTCTTTATTGACAGGCTTTTGATAAATATCTATACCTCTAATCAGCTCGATGAGACCGATTTTACTTTTAGTGAGTTATCGTTAGCCGGTGAGACTTTTTCTCGAATCCTTGCGAGCTTCTACCACTCTCGTATCAAATACCCCGAACAGAGAGATACGGCACAGAAGAAAGAGGAGCAGAAGAGAGAGGGAGTCCCGCTTGAGCCGCTCTCTTCCCCCCCCTCCTCTGCTTCTGGTGAAAAGGTCTCGCAGGGGGATACGACCCGTGAACCAAATTGATCTTTACGCCGAAACAGATGACTCACCTATTCCAGTTGAGTCTATTAAGGAGTTTCTTTGTATTCTTTTAGACCACCTCTCTATCTGCGATACGACGCTCTCTTTGACGCTCTGCTCGGATGAGAAGATACAGCAACTAAACTTCGAGTACCGCCAAAAGGACGAGCCAACTGATATTCTCAGTTTTACTACCGTAGGCGATGAGAGGGGAGCGCAAGCGGAGGAAGAAGAGGAACCCTTTCTTGTGGCAGAAGAGTTAAGAGAGTCGACACCTCTGGATATCGGTGATCTCTTTCTCTCCCTTGCCGCCGTTGAAAGAAATTGTAAGGAGTATCGAGTCGAATATAAGACGGAGTTTAAAAGACTCTTGATTCACGGTGTTCTACATTTATTGGGATATCGACACCGCAGCTATGAAGTGAGTGAGCCGATGCTTCTTCACCAAGAAAATTTACTAAATGAGTTAAAAGAGGAGGCTTTTTAGAGGAGAGAAATTTTTCTTTCTCTCTACTGTAGGAGAATATGAGTATTTTAAAACTATTAAAAACTCTGGTAGGGCGTGAGAAGAGGGAGATTCCCTCTTCAAAAGAGGTCTTAGAAGAACAGAACAGTATGATCGAAGGGATACGACAGCTCTGTGAAAAACAGGCGAAAGAGATCATGGTTCCTCGAGTCGATGTCACCGCTTTACCTCTGACGGTGGATCACCAAGAGCTCTACAAAACCGTCATTGAGTCTGGATTTTCCAGAGTTCCTATTTATGGTGAGACCGTTGATGATCTGGTCGGTATTCTCTACGTGAAAGATCTTCTCAAATGTTTTGTCGGTGGTGGCATGGAGTTTGATATTTCGAACGTTATGCGTGACCCCTATTTTGTACCGGAGAGTATTAAGCTCGATGTTTTGCTCAAGGAACTTAAAAGACGGAAAACCCATCTCGCCATCGTCGTCGATGAGTACGGGGGGATCTCGGGTTTAGTCTCACTGGAAGATATTGTCGAAGAGATTATCGGAGATGTGCAAGATGAATTCGACAACGAAGAGGAAGAGATTGTGCCGATGGAAGACGGCTCTTACTTCTGTGATGCCAGAACAAATCTCGACAAACTGAGTGAGACTCTAGGAATTGACTTCGGTGAAGAGGTTGAAACGTTAGGTGGATTTCTCTTCGATTTACTCGGGCGAATTCCTACGCAATTTGAACGGATACAGTACAAAAACTTAATCTTTGTTATCCAATCTATCGACGGTAATAAGATAGAAAAAGTGAAGGTTCTCATAGCCACAGAAGGCGAGTCTAAAGAGGCGACATGAAACGATTCCTCTTAGTTTTTCTCTCTTTCACCTCTCTTCTCTTCTCTCAGGAGTTGTCTCCCGAGTTATTAGAACAGGCAAAACGGTACCGAGAGGTGGGAAGAAATGCGGAGGCGATTCGTCTTTTGCAAGAGAGTATTCTCAAGAATCCCTATTACGATGACGCCAAGGTCTATCTAGCCGACTTGTACTACGAAGAGGGAAACTGGGCTCAAGCACTACAAAATATCTCAGACGTCGTTCTTAACTCCTCCTCTCCTCTCTCTCTCTACACACTGAGGGCGAAGATCGAACTGGCGAATATGAATTATCCAGAAGCGGATGTGATCATAAACCAGTTAAAGGCGACTTTTTCAAATAGAGAGGAGGATCTACTCCTAGAAGCCCTCTCTTATACTCTTAAAGATAACTTAAAGACGGCGAAAGAGATCTTCCAAGGGGTCTTGCCCAACTCGTCAAACGATGTTCAGATTTTGGATGCGTTGGTCATCATCGCTCTTTTACAACAGAACTACGATGAGATGAGAGGATATCTGACGACTCTTGAAAATAGAGCTACTTACGATTTCTTGACCAATCGTTTTTTGGGTAGTTACTATATGTACCA
>CAZATZ010000119.1:0-5878 GCA_964488175.1 uncultured Spirochaetales bacterium | reverse complement strand
GGGCGATATGGAGGATTCGGATAGGCTCTGACATGTCCAAGAGGTAAAATCCCTCTGGATCGTCCTCTCCCCCCGCCCACAAGACAAGAGATACCGCCTCTTCTATCGTCATAAAGTAGCGTTTCATATCGGGGTGAGTTATCGTAAGAGGCCCTCCCGCTGAGATCTGCTCTTTAAAGAGGGGAATAAAACTCCCCCTAGAACCGAGAACATTCCCAAATCGAACCACCTTGAAGTTGTACCCTCTCTGGTGCTGGAGAGAGACGTACCCTTCGATTAAACTCTTTGAGACCCCGTAAATAGAGTTCGGATCAACGGCCTTATCGGTTGAGATATTGATGAAACGACCCACCTCTGCCTTAATCGCTGCATCGATAAGAAAGAGGCTTCCAAAGAAATTATTTTTCACACCCTCAATCGGATTGGCTTCAAGCATAGGAACGTGTTTGTGGGCGGCGCAGTGATAGATAACGTCGGCACGCAGTCGAGCCAGTAGAAATTCGATGTGATCACGGTCTAAGAGATCGGCGATGATAGGGACGATCGCAATCCCAGGCCCCACCCCCTGTTGTTGGAGCTGGATTAGTTCGCGGTGGATATGATAGAGGCTATTCTCCCCGTGTCCCAAGAGGTAGATCCGTTGAACAGAGCCGTGGAGGAGTTGGCGACAGAGTTCACCCCCAATCGTTCCTCCCGCCCCCGTCACTAAGACCCGTTGCCCCTTGACGTATCCAAGTGCCTGATTTAAATCGACTTGAACAGGGTCTCGAAAGAGAAGATCTTGCAGATCGATATCACGGGCGTAGACTAAATTTCCAAAGAGGTTTTGAGAGAAAGGGTGATTTGGTAGAATTCGAATCTTCTGGAAATCGGCCTGCCGAAGAATCTTATAAATCTCTTCTAATCGGTGCCGATGACCGCCCTTTCCGTCATTCTCGTCGCTCTCGATCTTCTCATCATCAAAGGCGATAATCGCTTCATCGGCGAAGGTGTGCTCAAGAATCCCCACACAATCTTTAATCGGGCCTAGGACAGGAATTCCCTCGTAGACCTTGCCGATCAACTCTTCCTCGTCATCGAGAAAGGCGACAACCTTTCCCAAAGAGCTCTTTTGGGAGATCTCAGAGGCAAGAGTTCTGCCCTCTTTTCCCGCTCCGACAATAAAAATCCGATTTACTTTCTTCTCTTTCATACTTTCAATTCAACTCTCTCACATCTCTCTCACACTCAGCGTGAGACTTTGAAGATCTTTCTCGCTCTCGCTTTTTTATGGTAATCGCTTTTAAATTGAAAAGCAATCACTCAAAATAATCATCTCATAGAATCATTGCATTACATTACCTCGGAGTCATTTTGGAATACAATAGAACCAAGTTTTTATCCTATCGACTTCCGACATATCCCCCTCCGACAATTTCGAAATCTAACCGTTTTAAAAACCTAGCTTGAGATGGGTTGAGCTTCAAAGAGAAATGATGGATTTTCAGAGAGGAACTCTAGCCTAAAGTAGGTGAATCTTTTAGAATTGGTTTTGTATATAAGAACTCGAAGAGATATCTAAGCGTATTTTTTTAGAAATCAGCGATAGGTGTCCGAGGTTCAAACATTTTAAAGAGAACACAACGAATAGGAAAGGTACGCTAAAAGATGTCTTTTTATTTACCCAAAGGATACCACTCCAAACTCTCTCTCATCGAGACTGAAGTCGCCATTAAGGCGATTAAAGACTCCTTCCAAACTGAGTTGAGCCAACGTCTCAATTTACTTCGCGTCTCGGCGCCCTATTTTGTTCAACCTGAGACCGGGTTAAATGATAATCTCAACGGGATCGAACGAGCGGTCTCCTTCGACGTTCCAGACCTAGGCGGTTCTCAGGTTGAAATCGTTCACTCTCTGGCGAAGTGGAAGAGAGACGCTCTCTACCGCTACGAAATTCCCTCGGGACAGGGGATTTATACCGATATGGATGCGATCCGAAGGGATGAAGTACTGGACAATACCCACTCGCTCTACGTTGATCAGTGGGACTGGGAGAAACATATTCTACAAGAAGAGAGAACTCAAGAGACTCTTCACTCCTCCGTGAAGAGTATTTTTGAAGCTCTCAAAGCGACCGAAGAGCGAATTCAATCCCAATTTCACGTTGCCGTAAAAATTGAAGATGAGATATCCTTTGTCACGACACAGGAACTCGAAGATCGCTGGCCAGAGAAGAGTCCAAAAGAGCGTGAACGGTTGATAACAGAGGAGAAGGGCGC
Source organism: uncultured Spirochaetales bacterium (assembly GCA_964488175.1). Lineage (GTDB taxonomy): Bacteria > Spirochaetota > Spirochaetia > SP-2023 > CAYRNA01 > CAZATZ01. Next base: position 3,620 of record CAZATZ010000119.1, on the reverse strand, counting down.
GCTCTTTCTCGAAGGAATTGGAGGGAAGTTAAAGTCGGGGAAAATCCACGATGGGCGTGCTCCCGACTACGACGACTGGGGACTCAACGGCGATATTCTCGTCTGGAATCCCGTCCTAAACGACGCTTTGGAACTCTCTTCTATGGGGATTCGAGTCGATGAAAACTCCCTTCTCAGTCAGTTAAAAGAGAGTGGCTGTGAAGAGAGAGCCGACCTTCCCTTTCACCAAAATCTCCTACAAAAACGCCTTCCCTACTCAATGGGAGGCGGAATCGGTCAGTCAAGACTCTGCATGTTTTTTCTGCAAAAGGCTCATATCGGTGAGGTGCAAGTCGCCCTCTGGCCGGAGTCTATGCAGAAAAGTTGTCGCGAAGTCGGAATCAAACTACTTTAATGGAGAGGGATTCGCATCGCACCCTCTACTCAATCTGGTTTGTCCAAATTCTCTCGATCACAGGATTTAGCTTAGCGATCCCTTTTTTACCATTCTTTATCCCAGAACTCGGAGATTTTACCCCAGACGAAGTAAAGTTCTGGACGGGAATCACCTCCGCAGGACCAGCTCTCGGGTTAGCCCTCATGGCTCCCATTTGGGGATTTTTAACGGATAAATTTTCACCTAAAATCATGCTTCTGCGAGCCTTTTTTACGGGGGGAATCGTTCTTATTGGGCTTGGAATGACGCAGACGATAACACAGCTACTCATCCTCAGGATTACTCAAGGGCTTTTCACCGGAACAATTGGAGCCTCTGCGACGTGGGTTGCGATTACCACCCCCAATCATCGACTCGCCTCCGCCCTCGGCTTCCTCTCCTCATCGACCTTTATCGGAGTTCTCGTCGGGCCAGCGCTGGGGGGGGTCTTGGCCGATACCATCGGATATCGCCAAACATTTTTTGTCGGAGGAACCCTCCTCTTTCTCGGTTTTTTTGCGGTTCTCTTCTTTCTTAAAAATCCCAAAAAAGATCCTAAAAGTGCCGTTGAACGGGTTCGAGAGAGTGAGAATCCTTTTCAAATTCGTACGCTGTTCATTATTTTGATCCTGTTCTTCTTCTTTCGCTTCTTAAACTCGATGCTCTCTCCCTTTTTACCTATTCACCTTCAAGAGCTTCTTCCCAACTCCAAAAAACTCTCTCTCATCACTGGATTTGTCGTGGCGACGGTAGGGGCCGTCGTAACGATTTCCAACCTCACCTTACCCCGCCTAGGAGATCGTTACCCTAAAAATCGAATCCTTGTTATCAACCTTCTCTTTACCTCTCTCTTCGCCTCCCCGCTCTACTTTTTTCACGATTTTTGGCATTTTGTCCCTTTCTACCTCCTTGTCTTTTTCTTTATTGGAAGTTGTGAACCGTTAATCACCTCTCAGATGGCGGTCATGGTCGATGCTAAGCACCGAGGAAAGCTCTTTGGACTGCAAGCGTCCATAGGAGGACTCGGATGGTTCGCAGCTCCGATGACCTCAACGTGGGTCGCCGTAAATTACTCTACGTTCTCACTGTACGGTCTCTTTTCACTCTCCGCTTTAGTCTTGGCTGCGGGGCTTCTTCTCTATAGCCTGAGTCGTCGCAGTAGGTCAACGATCAAAACAAGTTGATAGATTTGAATTTTTTCTGAATACTCTCATTAAAAGTAGAATCTAAACTCTTCGTTCGAGCTTTTATCGTAAAAGTTTGTAAGGAAATTTCACAAAGGTGGATTTAAAATCTATTTTGTATTAGACTTGAACTGATCAAAAAGATGGGTAAATCCTTTTTTTAGAGGTATTTAAAGAGATCAACTCTCTGTGCGGGACTCTTTTTCTTCTGTTTCGTGAAGAGTTGAACTCCTATTTTTTTGTTTAAAAAAAGGATTACTTGGTGAAAAAAGCAAATGCAAAGCTGTTACTCTTCGGAGAACACTCCGTTTTATACGGATACCCCGCCATTGGATTAAGTCTTCCGTGGACAACGGAGGTCATCGAGTCTCTTCCCACCAACGGTGAGAAGAGTCTTGGAAAAGAGAGGGTCTTCACAAGTCAGAAGGAGATGCAGGAGCTTCGTAAACGCTTAGAAAGCTCCTCTGTCTGGCGAGATCCACTCTGGCAATCTCTCGTCTCTCCGACAAAAGTCTCGAGTTCTTGGCAGATAGCCAGCACGGTTCCCCGTGTGGGAGGTTTTGGCTCTTCTGCCACCCTATGTGTTGCGTTAGCGCGGTTTTTTTTAGAAGAGATCAACCAAGAACGAGGGGTTATCATCAACTATTTTGCCAATGAGTTAGAACGCCTCTTTCACCGGACACCCTCTGGCGTCGATACCTCTCTGGCCTCAGCCAAAGGGCTTTTCCTCTTAAACCCCAAGATCGCAACCGCTGAATCTTCAGATTCAAAACAGCGACTAAATCCTTCTCTCGATCCAATCGAGCAAGTGGGTGAAATTGCCCATTTCTCGACGCCAACGCGAGAAAAAATTCGACTTAAAGAGAGTCTTTTCTTTGTCTTGGCTCAACTCCCTCGAGAGCAAAACTGTAGCGACTTGATCGAAAAGGTGCACGGAGAGGTGAAAAGAGGGAGCGGAGAATCCATTGAGAGACTGGGAGCCCTTACTTTAGATGCGGAGAAACTTCTTCGCCATAAAAAAATTCCTTTGGGAATGTTAGCCTCTCTTATTACGAAGGCTCAGGAAGAATTAGATCGTTTAGGACTTGGCTCTCCTCTCTTCAATCAATTGGAGCAACTGGCACAAAAAGAGGGAAGCTTGGCTGGAAAACTGAGCGGTGCGGGGTCTGGGGGAGCGGCCTTTTTTCTCTGCCGAGACAGAGAACATACGAAAAGAGTGGTGGGGCGACTTAACGAAGAGGTTTCGAATCTTTCGATCCCCCCCCTTATACCGATTCAGGTTACCTCAAAAGGAGCTCAATTTATCTCATGAATGAACCAGAAAAAGAAATAGCCCTTCTCATCGACGCCGAAAACGCTTCTGGAAAGAAGATCGGCTCTATCCTCTCAGATCTCTCCGGTATCGGGCGTGTTATTGTCCGCCGAGCGTATCACGATTGGTCTAGCGAACGTTCGACGAGTAGTTGGGTCGATAAGTTAAATCGATACGCTATCGAACCGATTCACCAACCAAGGTATACCTCTAATAAAAATGCGGTCGACATCGCTTTAGTGATAGACGCTATGGAGTTACTCTTTACCAATAGTTGCAATACGTTCGCCTTAATCACGAGTGATAGCGACTTTACAAAACTGGTAACAAAGTTGAAAGAGGCGGGAAAATACGTCTACGGCTACGGAGAGAAAAAAACACCGGAGTCTCTCGTCAATGCGTGTGATAACTTTGTCTACGTCGAAGAGTTGGACGATGACGGAACAACGAGAGAACTTGAAGATGGGTTTGCGCCTCTCCATGCGATAAAAAAGGCTATCCTCCGAGGTTGTCGACAGAGTACTGACCCCGAGGGATGGATCGGTCTGAATACCGTTGGAGGGCTACTAAAACGGCAGTTCTCCAACTTTGATTGCAAACACTACAAAGCCTCGACTCTCTCCTCTCTCATCAAACAAAATTGGAATCGTGAGTTTGAACTGGCCTCTGTTCCCGCACCAAACGGTCCACCAAACACTCGAATCCGTGT
>CAZATZ010000118.1:0-5880 GCA_964488175.1 uncultured Spirochaetales bacterium | reverse complement strand
ATGCCTACTTTATCCTCTTCTTCCAGTGTTGTAGTATCCATAGATACCTCCTAATTAGATTGATTGTGCTCAGATATAAATTTCTCGACCTAGCCCTTCTAGAGCGATTACTATGCGAAAGTGTAATTAATTATTGTATTATTGGCAATAGCCATAAAGACGGCTAAAATTTACTAGTGGGTTACCCTCTCAAAATCCTTTTTCGTCTCTAACTCGTTATTTCCTGAAATCGACTTTTTAAAGGTTCCCTATACGGAAAGAAATTTTTTCCAGCGGAGGTTGAGTAAGAACCCGATGAGCGAAGATCTGAAAGGGAAAAAAAAGATTCTCTCCACAGGCCAACATGGATTGAAAATTACTCCGATTTATCTATGCTAGCAAGCATGAGTACGTGTATAAAATCTTTTCAGCGCGAAGAGTACGAGGCGAGAGCCAAGGTCATGAAAGCGTTGGCACACCCAGTTCGTCTCTGGATTGTTGAACAATTAGAGAGCGGGGAGAGGTGTGTCTGCCTCTTTGTCGAGGAGACGGAGTTGGACTTTTCAACTATCTCACGCCACCTAAAGGTGCTCAAGGAGTCGGGAATTATCCTCGATGAAAAGCGGGGAAAAGAGGTCTACTACCGCCTCGCCATCACATGGGCGTGCGACTTCCTAGAATCCGCCGAAAAGGTGTGTTCCCAATAGAGCCAATAGAGCCAATAGCGAAAACCTCCCCGATACCCCCAATAAATTTTCCGAGGGTCTCTTCAGTCGTTGCCAAGACTTCCGCCTCACTCCACGACTTTAAAGCCAGCTTCACTCACCGCATCGACTAACGCCTCAGGCAGTGGCTTCCCCGTGATGCACGCCTTTCCATCGGCAAGGTTCACCTTGACCGTCTGAACACCTGAGACCGAGGTTAAGGCCTTCGTCACGGATTGAACACAGTGCTGACAACTCATCCCTTCAATTTTTAAGGTCATTTTTTCTCCTTCTCCTTGTTCTTCACCTTTGCCCACTTCGTTTACGCTACCGTTTTTACTCTTCGAGAATTCGTATTTATCTCGTCCCTTGATCGCATAGGAGACGAGAAGAAGTGCGAAGAAAATAGCCGCAAAGAAGTAGTCCCAAAAGTTAAACAAAAGATAGTCCGAAACACTCGCTTTTTCCAACGTGATCTGAATCCCTATCACATCGACCAAGAGTCCAAAGGCGAGACTTCCGACGACAATCGTCAGAAGATAGATAGCCGTCTGTTTTTTCCCCAAGATCTTGAGAATCACCGCAAGACTCGCTGCGTTGGTCGCAGGCCCAGCCACCAAGAAGACGTAGGCAGCTCCAGGTGAGATCCCTTTGGCGATAAGGGCTAACGCAATCGGAATACTCGCCGTCGAGCAGATGTACATCGGAATCCCGACAAGAATCATCAGAATCATAGGAATAATCCCTCGATTTAAGAGAGTCCCTGTAAAAAAATCGTCTGGAATCATCAGAGAGATCAGCCCAGCGATGAGCAACCCGATAATGAAATTAAGACCGATGTCATCGATCGATTCTCGAAAAGAGAAGTTTAAAAAATGTCTCATTTTGGCTTTGAAACCGATAAGAATTTCGTCGTCTTCCACCTCTTTTTCCACTTCGGTCTCTCTTTTGTTATCGAAAAGAAAAGAGAAAAGCCCCCCTATCAGACCGGTAATAAACGCGGTTATCGCCCGAAAAATAGCTAAGAATGGTCCGAGAAGTCCCCACGTGGCGACAATGCTATCGACCCCCGTTTGAGGCGTCGAGATAAGAAACCCAACGATAGAAGATCGGGAGGCTCCGTATTTTTTTAGATACGAGATCGTCGGAATCACTCCGCAAGAGCAGAGGGGAAGAGGCACCCCGAAGAGAGCCGCCTTCATCACAGAGCTAAAATTATCCTTGCCGATCTGACTCGCCACCAGCGAACGTTTAAAGAAAAGACTCAGAAGACCTGCGATCGTAACCCCCAGAAGGAGGTAGGGAGCCATCTGGATAAAGAGGCTAAAGACCTCCAACGCAAAAATCTGCAACCAACCGATTATTTTCTCACTCATCTCTCTTCCTCCATCGTGTGTAATAACCCAACTTCAAGGATCTGTGCGATGTGTTCGTCGTTGAGAGAGTAGATGACATTTCTCCCCTCACGTCGGAATTTGACCAATCGCAGGTGGCGTAATATTTTAAGATGGTGTGAAACCGCCGCCTGCTGCTGTTCGGCTAACTGTGAGATATCATGGACGCATAGCTCCTCTTCTTTGAGTAGAAAGAGAATTTTCAGCCGTGTGGCATCACCAAAGACCTTTATAAACTCGGCTAAATCCTGTATATTCTGCTCGCTTGGGAGTTTCTCTTGAATGAGAGTAGCACTCGATTGGTCTAGGTGACAAAAATCCATAAAATCCTCGACATATGTTTGTATGTTAGTACGTTTGTGTCTTCTAAAATATTACTTTGTTCTCTTGAAGTCAAGGGTCGCTCTAAAAAATCGATTTCAGAAAAGATCGAGTTAGAAATAAAAAAAGGTTTTTTGGAGGTACCTTCAAGAACCAACTCTCTCTAGGGTACCTCTATTCTTGTTAAATTTTGTGAAATCTTGTAAAATCGGGATCGACGAAGAGAGGTATCAGAACCCCTTTCAAAGAGATAACAATTGATGAAAATTTTTTGGCGTATCTTTTGGGGATAAATACTTGATCATCCGAGGCTGACCTTGAGACCGTTTCGCTCAATAAATGAAATGAGGTGTGAGTTATGGATACAGAGAAATTAGACTCCTTTTTGAGTCAGCTAGGAAAGAAGGTCGTCTTCCCCGCCAAGGGAATTCTATCACAAGCCGTCGAGGCCAAAGAGACCGAGATCAACGCAACGATCGGGGTCGCTCTCAACGATGACGGAACTCTGCTTGGATTGAGTGGTGTCTTAGATCAGGTCACCCTCCCACGAAAAGAGTTTATCGGTTATCCACCGATGCAGGGGGTTCTCGCCTTAAGGGAGTTGTGGCAAGAGAAGCTTTTCAAAAAAAACCCTAGTCTTGAAGGGGAGATCTCTCTTCCCGTCTCGACCGTTGCGATCTCTCACGGGCTTCATCTCGCTGGAATGCTCTTTTTAGATCGAGGGGATGAAATTATTCTCTCCGATTTCTACTGGGAAAACTACGATCTCATCTTAGGAGACGTCTTTGGTGCAAAATTAACCACCTACCCCACATTTGTCGATAAAAAATTTAACGTCGAAGGACTAAAGCAGAGACTAAAGTCAAATAGCTCTCAGCGAAAAATTGTTCTTTTTAACTTTCCGAACAATCCAGTCGGGTATACCCCAAGCGATGATGAGTTTTCAGCGATTCGAGAGGTTCTTTTGGCTGAGGCGGAGGAGGGAAATCAGATCGTTGTCCTATGTGATGACGCCTATTTCGGTCTTGTCTTCGATGAAACTGCGTCCAAAGAGTCTCTCTTCGCCAAAGGAAACCAACAACACCCCAACCTACTCTACGTCAAATTAGATGGAGCGACGAAGGAGGATTACGTCTGGGGGCTTCGTGTTGGTTTCATCACCTTCGGACTGAAAGGGGCTGGGCGAGAAGAGTATCTCTGGCTAGAAAAAAAGGTGGCAACAATGGTTCGTGGAAGCGTCTCTATGGCGACACACCTCTCGCAATCATTAATGCTTCACGCATACCAAGACCCGAAATACGACGAAGAGAAGAGAAAAAATAACGAACTTTTGAAGGGACGATTTCAGGAGATGAAGAGGGTTTTAGAGAGTCATCCCGAGTACGAGGAGCTTTTTGAAATGCTTCCCTGTAACAGCGGATATTTCGCCTCTTTTCTCTCGAAAAAGGGGATTGATATCGAGAACCTTCGTTCTCACCTGATCAAAAAATACAAGGTCGGCATTATTGCGTTCGACTCCTGCTTTCGAGTCGCCTTCTCAAGTGTCGCCGAGACAAAAATTGCGACCCTTTTTGACTCGATTTATCAGGCTTGTTGTGATCTCTCCTCCTAAGCGTCACCTCTAAAAAGTCGATTTCAGAAGAGATCTAGTGAGAGATGGAAAAGAGTTTTAGGGGTGTTTTTAACTCTCTTGTGCTATTAAGAGAAGAGTTTGGTCTCAGAAAAAAAAGTTGTTTTTTTAAGAAAAAAATACTAACATGGATAGTATATTCCCTCCGAAAAGTTTAAGGAGCGGACAATAGTTTTTTTAGAAATCGATTTCAGAATATAACAAAATATTTTTGACACGCTCGGAGAACTCCATGGTTCTAAAACAGAGTAAATATTTTTTCTGCTCTCCTCCTGTTCTCTCTCCTCGTCGATTCTACGGTTCTCTCCTTTTTGCGATCGCCTTGCTTCTCCTCTCCTGTGAACTTCCCAAGAGGCAGACGCTTGCCCCGATTCCTCTTGATTCGACGGTAAAATTTATTAAAGATTTAAAAATTCTCCGAGATCAACCCAGCGACACTCTTACTCTTAAGTGGACGTTAAATGAAGATAAGATCTCTACCCTCTTTGAAGGGTTGACGGTGCTGATAGTAGAGAGAAAAAATCCCTCCGCCACCCCCTTCTTTGAAAAGCGGTTTGAGACCTACCCAGAGTTTAAAGCGTGGCTAGACGATCCCGCCAATCAAGAGATTAAACAGAGTTCTCTCGGGGATAAAGACTACAATTTTAAGGTCGTGGAGGACGTTGTCTACTACGGAGAGGTAACAAAGTACACGACCTATGATCTTGAGCTCTCTAACCTAGATGGGATAAACCTGAAGGATTTCAACTTTGTAGGAACCGACAACAGGCGAGAGGCTACGGGGGGGATTGAGGCAAGTGTAGAGCTTGAAATCCCAAGAGAGTATCCAGAGTTTACTCGTGAACTTATTATAAATGTGTACGATGCGAGTGCCGTGAGTGGAGATCTACCCCTTGAAACACACACCTCGGAGGTGTTTGATGTTACCTCGCCTACGGCGGGAGACTGGGAGAGAAAATTTAAACTACAAGCCATTTATGAGAACCCCGAGAAGACGCTTCGTTGGATTACCAAAGAGACCGACTTTTCGTCTCTACAGACCATTAGTGATATCACATCACCGGTGAATGTTCCCAATTTTAGCTCGATACCTAGCTCTCGTAATCAGACGTATGTCTATGCCAGTTCCGAGACGTATAACGAGACTGTTGAGATGAAATTTGAGTTTCCCTTCGACTCGGGAGGGGGGTCTAACCCTAAGTTAGAGTGGAGGATTCTCGATAGTACGGGTACCGCTGTCACACTCTTTGACTCCTCTGGTGCTTCTATTGGAGACGTACAGTATCTCTCACAAGGTGAGGTGACAACTCTTATCACCCCTGCTGGTACTGGAAAAGTAGAGTTGACTCCTTTTGTTAAGCGTAGTTTGGTGGGTGTTGATGATCCCTCCGAAGATTACGAACTAGAGGTGACGTCGATCCTTCCAGCGGCAGATCCCTACAATACGACGGGAGTCGATACGGTTGTCGATACACAGAAGTACAAGCTTCCAGCTATCCAAACTTTAAGCGGGTTAAGAGTGACAGCGATGGCTCAGAGTGATGGTAGGGCAGCGACAAGAGAGAGTAGACGATTCTTCTTTAGCTGGAAGAAGGAACTCGAAAAGTACCGTAGCGATTATCCCACCTCTCTCACCTTTACGCCCCACGCCACCGATCGTTCGGGAGCGTGGGCGGACTATCAAACTCCTGTCACTCCTTCAGCGAGTGAGTTAAGTGGTGGATTTTTAGGGAATAATACAAAGTATAACTCTGTTCTAGTCCCGCCCTACTACGATAGCTTTGATCCAGCGAGTCAAAAGATAGAGGTCGTTTATCCACGGGGGAAACTTAGCTACGAAGGAATCGATATC
>CAZATZ010000117.1:0-5894 GCA_964488175.1 uncultured Spirochaetales bacterium | reverse complement strand
AAGAGGCCTCTCTAGACATCATCTTACGTTCAACCTACAATTAATTGTTTATCTCTTAAATGGAGAGTTTTTTCCAATCCTTTTTTCTAAACTTCGATTTGTGAACTTCGAGCGGTGAAAAATTATCGGCAAAAATTGTCGACTTGAGAAATTATTAGCTTGATTGTTGACTCGATTGTTGGCAGAAAGAGAGAGCCTAAAACTTCTCTCCCAGAAAGTGTAAGAGGTGAAGTTGTATTTCATGACTTTTGTGCTTTTGGATGACAGGGCAAGCGGGTTAGTTGTTGCTTAAATCACTCTTTTACAAGAGTGATTCCAATTTTTAAAAAAAGAAATTCAAGCTGGATTCGAAAAAAAAATTCCAGCATTAGAAGATATGAAGGAGTATTTTATGGATACAATAGAGTTTATTCAAGCACGTGAAATTTTAGATTCACGAGGAAATCCGACGATTGAGGTGGATGTTCACCTCGAAGATGGAACGATGGGACGTGCTGCTGTTCCTTCTGGTGCCTCGACAGGTGAGATGGAGGCCGTCGAGCTACGCGACGGAGACAAGCATCGCTATCTCGGTAAGGGCGTAGAGAAGGCTGTTCAAAACGTTGAAAAGATCGCCGAAGAGATTATCGGTTACCCCGTCATTGAGCAGGTCAAAATAGACCGTGCTATGCTCGCTTTAGATGGGACATCGAATAAAAAGAATCTCGGAGCCAATGCGATTCTCGGAGTCTCGATGGCTGTTGCCAGAGCCGCTGCCAACCATCTTGAGCTCGATCTTTACCGTTACCTCGGTACCTATCACGCCTCAGTTCTTCCCGTTCCGATGGCGAATATTATCAACGGTGGTTCACACGCTGATAACTCGATCGACTTCCAAGAATTTATGGTTATGCCCGTCGGAGCCCCCTGCTTTAAAGAGGCTCTTCGCTGGACGGCTGAGACGTTTCACACACTAAAAGGTCTCTTGAAAGAGGGTGGACACAGCACGGCTGTTGGAGATGAGGGTGGATTCGCTCCCAACTTCAAAGATAACGAAGAGGCTCTCTCATTTATCACCAAAGCGATTGAGAAAGCTGGTTTCAAGCCGGGTGAAGAGATGTTTATTGCGATTGACCCTGCGTCTAGCGAATTCATGGAGAAAGAGGGCAACGAGCGAGTCTACAACCTTAAGTGGTCGGGAGGCGGTCGAAAGAGCGTCGACGAGTTGACCAAGCTCTACGACGGATGGCTCAGCAAGTACCCACTGATCTCTATCGAAGATGGTGTCGGTGAAGATGACTGGGCTGGTTGGGCTCACCTCACCAAAGAACTCGGTACCAAGGTACAACTCGTCGGTGATGATAACTTTGTAACCAACACGGAATTCCTCCAGAAAGGAATCGACGAGAAGGTTGCCAACTCTATCCTCATCAAGGTCAACCAAATTGGAACGATTACGGAGACCTACGAGGCTGTCGAGATGGCAAAGAGAGCGGGATATACCGCTGTTATCTCTCACCGAAGTGGAGAGACCGAAGATACGTTTATTGCGGATCTGGTCGTGGCTCTAGAGACGGGACAGATTAAGACCGGTTCAATGTCAAGAACGGATCGAATCTGTAAGTACAACCAGCTCTTACGCATCGAAGAGAGTCTTGGAGCCGAGGCGAAGTATCTTGGAAAAGACGCTTTTTACTCGATTAAAAAATAGGGTACCTCTAAAAAGTCGAATGCGATTTTTTGGAAGTCGTTTAAAGTATAATTCAAAGTCATAGAAAGGACGAGTTTCAGAAGAGCGGGGATGCGGCGAAGAAATCGCTGGTTGTTTCCCCTCTTTTGAGATTGGTTTACAAAAAGTCTCTTGGCGAAGCGCGAAGAGAAAAGGATGGTTATTAATGAAAGTTGCAATTAACGGATTTGGTCGAATCGGACGAAATGTTTTTAAAATCGCTGGAGAGAGACCAGGTGTTGAGATCGTTGCTATTAACGATATTACCGATACAAAGACATTGGCACACTTGTTGAAGTACGACTCAACGTTTGGAGTCTACAACAAAAAAGTCGAAGCCAAGGGCAGCTCTATCTTTGTTGACGGCAAAGAGATTAAGGTCACAGCGGAGAGAGATCCTAGCAATCTACCTTGGAAATCACTGGGAATCGATGTTGTCATCGAATCCACGGGTATTTTCACCTCCAAAGCAAAAGATGGAAAGCCAGGATACGACTCACACTTAACCGCAGGAGCTAAGAAGGTTATTCTTACCGTTCCAGCAAAAGATGAGATTTACACGGTTGTTTTAGGTGTCAATGACGTCGATACCTCACAGTCCTGTTTTTCAAACGCCTCTTGTACGACGAACTGTCTCTCCCCCGTTGCCAAGGTCTTAAACGACTCTTTCGGTATCGAAAAAGGGTTTATGAACACGATTCATGCGTACACGAATGATCAGCACGTTCTCGACCAACCTCACAGTGACTTGCGTCGTGCTCGTTCAGCTGCCCAGTCGATTATTCCTACCTCAACGGGAGCCGCCAAAGCGGTTGGACTCGTTATTCCTGAGCTAAAAGGAAAACTCAACGGAGCAGCGATGAGAGTTCCTACTGCTACGGGATCGGTTGTCGACCTCGTCGTTCAGTTGAAAAAGCAGCCCTCGGTAGAAGAGGTTAACGCAGCGATCAAGAGTGCAGCGGATGGACCAATGAAGGGAATTCTAGAGTACACAGAAGATCCAATCGTCTCCTCTGACATCAAAGGGAACTCCCACTCCTCTATCTTCGACGGACTTTCGACGATGACCTTGGGTGACGGATTCTTCAAGATCGTCTCATGGTACGATAACGAATTTGGTTACTCAACTCGTGTTGTTGATCTGACGGAGAGAGTTGGCTAGACCCTCTTTTCAAAGAATCTCCTCCCCTGAAAATTTTAGGGGAGGGGGTGAGAGTCGTCGTACGACTCATCATCCTTTTTATTAATTTTGTACTATCTCTGTACTATCCCTGTACGAAAAAAATCCCTCTTTCAAACTTTTGGAGTTAAACCTATGGCAGTCAAAACAGTCAAAGATCTGGATCTGGATGGAAAAAAAGTCCTTGTTCGTGTCGATTTTAATGTCCCCTTAAAAGAGGGAAAAGTCACGGATACAACAAGAATCGTAAGAGCTATTCCCACGTTGCAATATATATTGGAGCAGGGAGGAAGGCCGATCGTCATGAGCCACTTAGGCCGACCGAGCGAGGCGAGAGAGCCTGAGTTTAGTCTGAAACAGATCGTCCCCGCCGTCGAAGAGGCGTTGGGAAAAAAGGTCAAGTTTGTTAACGACTGTGTTGGTCCAGAGACTCAAAAGGCTGTCGACGAGTTACAGAAAGGAGAGGTTCTTCTTTTAGAAAATACTCGTTACCACAAAGCGGAAAAGAAAAACGATCCCGAGTTTGCCAAAAAAATTGCCTCTCTAGGAGATCTCTACGTAAACGACGCCTTCGGAACGGCTCACCGAGCTCACGCCTCGACAGAGGGAGTGGCGAAACTGCTTCCCGCAGCGGCTGGCTTTCTGATGGAAAAAGAGTGTCGTTTCTTTGATATGGTCATGGAGTCCCCCAAGCACCCCATGGTCGCTATTATCGGAGGAGCCAAGGTCTCTTCAAAAATTGGAGTTCTTGACTCTCTTCTTCAGCGTTGTGACGCTTTCATTATCGGCGGTGCGATGGCGAGTACCTTCTTAAAGGCGATGGGTTCAACGATTGGAACGTCGATGGTCGAAGACGACCACCTCGATACGGCTAGAAAGTTTATGGCGGATGCGGAGGCTAAAAATGTAAAGATTTACCTTCCTATTGATCAAGTCGCCTCGACAGAGTTTGGTGAGTCGGGTGAGATAAAAGTCGTCGACTCCAGCCAAGTTCCTGATAACATGATGACTCTCGACATCGGTCCCAAGAGTATTGAAGCTCTACGACCTGTGATTGCGGGTGCTCAAATGATCGTCTGGAACGGTCCGATGGGTGTCTTTGAGATGGAATCCTTTGCGAAAGGAACAGAGAGTGTTGCGAAGATGGTCGCAGAGAGTGCGGCAACAACGATTATAGGGGGCGGAGACTCCGTTGCGGCGGTCAACCTCTATAAGTTGGGCGATAAAATGTCTCACGTCTCAACGGGTGGCGGTGCCTCTTTGGAGTATCTAGAGGGTGTCTTACTCCCCGGCGTAGCGGTTTTAACGTCGTAAGTAAGTTCTAATACCGTTGAAAGACGAGGAGGGGGCTTTCGGTCACGATACCGAAATCCTCTCCCTGAGCCGTGTTGAGAGTCGCCGCATTCCACGATGACAATAGGGTATTTTGAAGTGGCCAGTGAAGTCCCTGCCCAGAGACGGTTGTCCTTGGATCTTGAGCGATGATTGAGACCTGTTGCCCCGAGTAACTCTGAAAAAGAGAGGGGCTATTTATCGGTGTGATACACTCAAAATTGGTCAACGCTCTGATCGTCTTCGGTAAAAAAGCACACTGAAAGAGTATTCCCAAATTTCCCAACGTATGATCACTTCGTTTTCCCGTAAGCCCAAGAAGTTTGAAGTCCATTACCCCTTTCTGAATACACCAGTTGATCGCTTTATTTAGATCGTTGAACTCCTGTGAACTCTGGTGCGAGACGATATTTGAATGAGAGTCTCGATTCTCGGGGGAGAGGGTGTCTAAGTCTCCGATAATTAAGTTTGGTTTTCCCCCTCGCTGAATATACTCATTCGCCGCACCGTCGCAACAGATAACAAAATCGGCATTTTTAAGAGTTTGAAGGGGAGCGGGATGCTCGGGAAAATCTCCATTCGCCAAAATGACACATTTTTTCATCTTTAAAGTACCTACCTTCTTCGAAATCTATTTGAAGAAGGTACTCTTTTTTGACTAAAATGACAACCTCTGGACGTATTTGATTAGCCCTGTTACGATCATCGTTGCGTCTTGGTTTCGTAGCTCTTCATTGCGAATCGCCCACGCATTCTGCTGGTAAAAGAGGTTGCGAACCTCGATCAAAAGACTGATATCGGCGGGATTCTCTTTCAAGACAACCAGTGCATTATTCGCTTTTATCATCGATTTTCTTCCCAAGTAGGGTAATATGGCGAGAGCCGCTTCTTTGGATTTTTCCGAAGTTGTATTGTAAAGGATTAATTTGCCCTCCGCTCCGTTCGAGTTGTTGTCCGCATGGATACTGATGTAGATCGTCGTATCAGAGGGAGACTTCTTGAAGTAGTAGTCCGCCACCTCTTTACGTTTCTCCAGACCGCTTTTGCCCCCCACAGGTCTCTCTGTGTCCTCTCCTGTACGGTTTAGGGAGGCGAGGTTGTAGACCTCGTTCTTCTTATTTTGAAAGGTGTAGGTCGAGTTAGAGGTCGTTCGAATCGAGTAATCAGGCTTTAAAATGGTCAGATAAACCTTCGCCCCATTTTGCCGCAGGAGAGAGTAAATTCTGAGACTCAGATCGTAGTTGTACTCGTCTTCTACGATATACGTTGGATTTCCCGACCCATCCGTCGATTTTACCACTGCACCGGGATCATACCCCCCGTGTCCTGGATCTAAGACGACGGTATACCCAACCAGTGTATTTGAGAGTCTAGGTAGATTTTCAACCTTCTCTTCAAAGTCCCGAAATCGCTGCTGTGAGAGGACAAAATCCTCTTGCGTCGAGAGTGAAGAGCTCTCAGAAAACGTTCCACTGGGTTGCCTCTTTTCATAGACTCCCGATTTAAAGAGAGAAGAGGATTGAGAGAATCCCGCACTATGAATCTTGTTACTGGGTTCTTGTTCTATGGTATCACGATCGAGGTACGGGTAGAGGACGAGCCTCTCTCCCTCTTTTATCACATTGCTGGTTAGTGTATTGTACTGTTTCAACTCTTGGGTTGTGAGTTGATACG
>CAZATZ010000116.1:3563-5910 GCA_964488175.1 uncultured Spirochaetales bacterium | reverse complement strand
CCCTTTTTTTTCGGAAGAGGCACAGGGGTTGCAAGGGTTGGAGCCTATGCTTGTGCTGTGTTGTGCTGGAGTGGATAACTAGTAGAATTAATATCGGCGGAACTAAGCGAGCAAATTAAAGCGCACGGGTGACACGCAAACTCCCCCGCATTTTTTAGCGTTCACGGACAAAGTGGCTCTGACAGAGGGCGTTAATCACCTGCTCTGACCCCGTACACCTAAAGTTTAAAGGGACTTCCAGCTCTCCAAAG
The DNA here is from genome assembly GCA_964488175.1 of uncultured Spirochaetales bacterium. Lineage (GTDB taxonomy): Bacteria > Spirochaetota > Spirochaetia > SP-2023 > CAYRNA01 > CAZATZ01. The sequence goes on along the minus strand of CAZATZ010000116.1, from coordinate 5,659 downwards.
AGAGGGATACCTCCCCCTAAAAGAATGGGTATCGTTGTGATTATCATCTCGTCGATCATGTCCTCTTTGAGGAAATTTTGAATCGTGATACCACCATCGATATAGAGATTTTTGAACCCCTGACTATTTAAATCAGCGACGATCGGTTTTAAGTCACCTTTTCGCAAAAAGATCTTATCCTCGTAGCCCTCAACCACAGAACTCATCGTATGGCTCAAGACAAACACGGGCTTGTGGTAGGGCCACTCTCCGCCAAAACTCAGCACTAAATCGAGTGTATTTCGTCCCATTACAAGCGCATCAACGTTGTCCATATGTGCCCCAAATCCCATATCAGAACCCTCAGGATTAGAGATAGAATGCAACCAATCGACTCGGTTATCTCTGTCTGCGATATACCCATCTAGACTCGTTGCGATAAAAATAATATTTGACATTTAAACCCCTCGTTATCCGCTGTGATTATCTCTTCTTGTGAGATATTGTTTTTCGCTACCCTTAAAATAGGAATGATGAGTTGACGTTTTCAAGGGGTATCAAAAAAATATTTTAGAGGTACCCATCACTTTACCGAGGAAAGAAATAGTAGATTCCCCAAGCGTAGAGACTCCCTACAACGAGAGTAAAAAAGGCGGGAATACAGAGCTTAAACGTTGTCTTAACCAGTTTCGAGTTAAAATACCGATTGGTGACGACGTTGCAGGTATGGATGGGCGACAACATCTGACCGCTCTGCCCCCAGACGTACGCCAGAGCGACGGTTGAATAAAAGAGGGCGGGAGAGGTTTGCTGGGAGATCAGTGAAAAAATGATGGGAAAGGAGGTACCGATATACCCGATCGCAATCCCAGTTGTCAATCCGCTAATGAGGGGAAGAAGCATCACGAGAAAGAGGGGAGAGAGACCTACTCTCTGCATCTCCAGTTGAATCTCTTGCATCACAGGGACTCCACTCGGGAGAGTGCCTTGAATAAAACCGGTGTAGAGATTAATCACCAAGATGAGAATAAGCATCTCAAACATCTGTCGGTTGACGAGTATCTTTTTCCAACTCTCTCTCTCGGTGATCGGACGTAGATAGAGAGTCCAAGCGATAGCGGGAAGAATGGCGAGCAAGATTGGTGCGTACGGGGAGTAACTCTTCAACCACGGAAAGAAAAACCCCAGTGAGAGAAAGAGGGTAAAGAGAAGTAAGAGGGGAGAGAAGCAGTAGAGAAGCGAGGGGGAGTCATCCTTGGCAGAGGAGCTTTTCATCGGCGGGATCGGTCGAACTTTTCGAAGTAGAGTGAGGTAGCCGACGACGAAGGTGATAAGAGAGAGAGGCGCCCCTATCATGATGAGCTGAAAAATACCTAACTGGGTAATCTCCAACGAGAGAAAGATACCGGGATAGAGAGGAAGCCAGTACTCCCATATATGGCGAAACCAATAATTGATCCGTGTTTTGAGATCCGCCTCCGTCTCATGACTCCCCGCACATCTCTCGACGAGGGGGGCGGAGAAGAGGGCTCCTCCGGGCATGGGTATAAATCCGACAATAGCGGGGCCCATCGCCATGACGATTCGATTGCTAAATCTTGTCTGCAATTTCTGAACAACGTAACCCATAAAACCGCTCTTTTGGATGACGTGACTAAAGATAAGAAGGAAGTAGATAGCGATGAGAAGAAACCAGAGATCTTTTTCACCGAGAGAGGAGAGTACGATTTGAAAAATCTGACTCGGTGAATACTGTAAGAAAATTCCGAGTAAGAAGATTCCCACGAGGAGAGAGAGAATAAATTTTTTTAGAAATCGATCGATGACGAGAACAATCAATAATGAGAGTAAAAGCGAGGTTAATGTCGGCAAGATTTTTTTCCTTTATCGCTGGAGAACCGCTCAACGCACGAAAGTTTTTCTAACGAGGGAACCCATAAGAGAGTCTCCTTGAACCCTGTGGAGTAGGAAGTTTTCTCCTGTTTGATTTGTATCTTATATTTGTATTTTATAAAAAAGAGAGGAGCTTGTATCGAGGTTAGGGCAACTGGCAGGGAGATAATGGAGAGAGATCCCCTCTCTTGTCTGTTATGAGAGGATCTCTGTATCGCAGAGCT
>CAZATZ010000116.1:0-3463 GCA_964488175.1 uncultured Spirochaetales bacterium | reverse complement strand
GAGAATCTCTAGTGTTTAAGTTTTATACCTCGATTATCGCTCTCTAGAAAGGATTCGGTGTAGATTTGACCGTAGTAATCTTGATACTCCGACTCAAGAGTGGAGAAGGCGTGTCCCATCAAATTGACGACATCGGGGTATTTTTTCGTCTCATAGAGAGACTCAGCGAGGGCGAGGTAGATGTAGGGAGCGCCTAGCTCGTTGACCCGTTGCATTCCTACCCGTAGGATCGCTTCTTTTTCAGGCTCTGTTTGAGCGAGTGAGGCGGCGAGTAAGAAGGAGAAAAAACTCTCGTCTCTCTTCTGTAACACCGCTTTTCTAAAGTCCGATGTCGCCTTGGCTCTATCTTCACCGTAGAGAGCCAATAAGCCCTCGATGGCGTAGAGGGTTCCCTCTCTGTGAAGATTTTTGGTGGTATTAAGATCTTCTAGATCTTTGAATGTACCCTCTGCGCTGGCTAAAACTCTGGATTCTCCCGTAAAACGGTAGCGAGTCAATTCAAGTTGCACTTTCCGAGTCAACATCGACCAAGATAGCTCTGTCTTTGACGACGTTCGACAAGAGAAGAGAGTAAAAAGAATAAGAGAAGAGAGAGAAAAAAATCTCAAAGCTCTTAACAGCGAGAAGTGGGAAAGGTATTTTAGCATGGTATCGATCTCCTGCTCTACTTTTCGACCGAGAGGAGAGTTTCTTTTACGGAAAATTCCTATTTATCAACAAAATACGTAAAAAAAGTGGAGAAGGAGTGTTCTTTCGAGAAAGAAGAGGGGAAAACCTCCCTTCACAAAACGGTGTTAGGGAAGGATTCCCAGAGAGGGGAGATCTCTTTACGAACTCTGATTCTACTCTCTAAAAGAGGACTAAAGACTCTGCTGAATCAACTCTTTCGCCTCATCGACTTTGACCAATTTCCCTGTGGTGAGGACTTTGTTGTCGACGACGAGGGCGGGGGTCTTCATCACTCCGTACGCAGCGATTTGAACCGCATCACCGATATTGAGAACCTCCTCTTCAATTCCGAGTTCCTCTACGGCTTGTTTTACGTTCTCAAAGGTTTGGGAACTCTTTTTACAGCAGGCCCCCAGAACCATGACTCGTGACGTTTCGGGCGAGTGACTCTCTCTGTTCAACTCTTGTATCTCTTGGGGTGTTTTAAATCCAGACATAATCGATAACCTCCTCGTATTACGGTGTCATACATATTTAGGTGTTCTATTATAATAAATACGGTTCTAGACCATTAAAGAGCCAGCCAACCATTGAGAATAATACTAATAAAAGCAAGAAAAAACTTATCAAAAGTTCTTTTTTCATTACCTGTTTCAGAAGAATAAATCCGGGAAGACTCGCTCCCACGACCGAGAGCATAAAGGTCAGAGTCGTTCCTAGAGGCAATCCTTTTTCCAACATGCTTTGGGCGATAGGGATGATCGCCGTGGCGTCACTGTAGAGAGGAATCGCAACGAGACTCGCTAGGGGGACTGTCCAGAACGTATTCTCACCTCCAAGGTGTCTCTCTACCCACTCCGCAGGAACCCAGCCGTGAAAGATAGCCCCCGCTCCAATTCCTACAATCACCCAGAGGTAGACCCTTCCTACTATCTCTTTGACCTCTTCGATGGCGAAGTTGTTTCGATCTTTAAAGCTCAGTTCTTTTCTCTGTGCCGATGTTGTCTGGGCGGAGTTCCCCAAGGGAACGACAAAACGATCCGCTTTGATAAGGTCGAAAAACCAGCCAGCCACAACGCCGATAAAGAGTCCTGTGAGAAGATAGGTGAGCATAAAGGTTAGCCCCAGTTCATTTCCCATAATGAGGATGGCGACCTCGTTGATGACGGGAGAGGTGATCAGAAAGGCCATCGTCGCACCGATCGGGATCCCCGCACTGATAAAACCGATAAAAATAGGAATACTACTGCAACTACAAAAGGGAGTGACAGCCCCCAAAAGAGCCGCCAAAAGATAACCGGTAAAACGGTTCTTTCCCTTGAGAAAATCGCGCGCCCTTTCGATGTTGAGGGAGGCACGCAGAAGGGCGATGAGGTAGATGAGAACGATCAGTAAAACAAATATTTTAGATAGATCTTCGATAAAAAAATGGACCGAATGCGCCACCTTACTCCCCTCAGCGAGCTTAAAGACGGAGAATGTTAGCCAGTCGGCGAGGAGGGTAAAGATAGAAAAAATCTGGTTCATGTTGTCTCCTTCTAGTAAATCATAAAACGGTTACATTGATCTCGGGTTTATCTCTAACCATTAATATCAATTGGTTATTATGCAAAATAAACAATTGACAAAATGAAGTCAACCTTTTCTCTTTTAAGAGAGGTCTTTTTTGCTTAAAATCGTAAAATAAGGGAGTATTTGAGGGGGAAAGTTCGGTGATGGTACCCTGTAGAGATTTTTATGCTGGCGCTCTCAGGCTATCTCCCAGACTGTTCACGAAATTTTTGAAGATATCCCAGTTCAATTTCCCGTTGTTTGCATCCTCTTTGAGAATCGAGAGGGCGTCGACAGGCTTCATTGCGTTCCGATACCGTCTCTCATCATTCGTTAGTGCTTCGTAGGAGTCTATAATGGCTAAGGTTTGACCAATTTCGCTGATCTCTGTGATTCCGTTCGGATACCCCGAACTATCCAGTTTTTCATGGTGTTCCAAGGCTCCAGGAATGACACAGTGAATACTTGGGTCGTTCGCCTGTAATATCTCGGCCCCTAAGGTTGTGTGACTCTTGATAATATCCCACTCGCTCGGAGATAATTTTCGAGGGGAATTGAGTATCTCTTTAGGAATCTCGGTCTTTCCAATATCGTGTAAGAGAGCGGCGAGTCCAAAAAATGAACTCTGCTCGTCATCCATTTTCATATAAAGACAGTAATTTAAAGTTAGGGCCATGACGTTGATAGAGTGGATCGTTGTCGTATAGTCGGAGTCCGCCAACTGAACGAACTGCGCCAAAATCTCTGGCTTGTCTGAGTATCCTGAGAGGATTGTTTTGATCGTCTGTGGGACGGTCTCTAATCCCCCCGCTCGAGGTGCTTGTAACGTCTCATCGACAAGGGATTCTAACTCTTTTTTGACCTCTGCGACCTCCATATTCTCAATATTTTCATTCAGATGCTCCGAAAACCCTTGGTGGAGAACGTTTAGACTCTCTCTCTTATCCTCCGCTCGGATAAATAGCTCGCCTTTCAGCGGAGCCGTTACATGAGAGATATTCAACCCAGTCGCCTTATAGAGAGTCATTCTCTTTGAGTTGTGATTAAAAAAGAAGAGATCAAAATCGTCATAGAACCTTAAATTGGATTTTCTGGTTTCGATCCAATTTTCACCGTTTAACGTTAGCATGAAGGAGGACTCCTCTTCAATTTTTTTAAAATCCTTTTCTAAATTGGACTCCTATCATGAAAACGATAGGAGCCTCTCGGGAAAATTCTTTTTTACCGAACTCTTATTCTTTAT
>CAZATZ010000115.1:0-5955 GCA_964488175.1 uncultured Spirochaetales bacterium | reverse complement strand
CCTCTCCTTCGCTAATTTACCTCATCCATTGTTATTCTTTCTCTCGTATCTCTTCCATGATTTTAAGAAAAATATTATCCTCTCTTTTTGAGTTAGAGAGGGAGAGGAAGAAATCTTTTCGTAGAGAGTTAATCCCTCTCGATCATCTCAAGTTTATCACAAGATTGACTGAAAGTAAAATACATCTAACAAAAATGTGTACAAATATGCACGGATACGAAAAAATCTAGATACACGGGCGAGACTTCTAAACAACGAAACAACTCGATTTCACAAAAGATGGAGCAGAGACGTTAAGAAATATTTCATAATTATATTAGTAAAAAGGAAACAAAACAAGAAATTTCTTCATTCTTCTTAGATCTTTTAGAGTTTCTATTGATGCGTAGATGCGTACGAAGAGCGATGCGGATGAAGGACTGGATAAAAAAACTCCCCCACACAGAGTAAGGTAAGGAACCGTAATGAAAGAGTTAGCGAAAACCTACAACCCCAAAGAGTTTGAGAAGAGAATCTACGAAGAGTGGAAAGAGTCGGACGCCTTTGTTCCCGATGAGAACGCACCCAACCCCTCCTTTACGATTGTGATGCCCCCTCCCAATGTCACGGGGGTTCTGCACATGGGTCATGGACTGCAGAGTGCCTTGCAAGATACGCTTACTCGCTACTATCGAATGCAGGGGTTCAAGACCCTCTGGATACCTGGGACCGATCACGCTGGAATTGCCACTCAAAATGTCGTCGAAAAGAGGTTGAGAGAGCAAGGAGTTGAACGAGAATCTCTCGGTCGAGAAAAATTTCTCGAAGAGACTTGGAAGGTCAAAGAGGAACACCACGCCGTTATCCGTAAACAGATCGAGGCGTTGGGAAGTTCGTGCGACTGGGATCACGAGCGATTTACCTTAGACGAGACGCTCAGCGAGGCGGTGAGAGAGGTCTTTGTCACGCTCTATGAGAGAGATCTTCTCTACCGAGGGGAGTATCTCGTCAACTGGTGCTCTCGGTGTGGAACCGCTCTCTCAGACGATGAGGTAGAGCATAAAGAGAACGAAGCGAAACTCTATACCATTCAGTACGAATCAGAAGACGGGAGAGACGTTATTCAGATTGCGACGACAAGACCAGAGACGATCTTTGGTGATGTTGCGATCGCAGTCAATCCAGAGGATCCGCGCTACACATCGATGATTGGCAAGAGCGTCAGAGTTCCTTTAACCGATCGTTTTATCCCCATCATCGCAGACCCACACTCCAACCCCGAACTGGGAACAGGTGCGGTCAAAATCACCCCCTCCCACGACCACAACGATTACGAAGTCGGTCTCCGTCACAAACTCCCCCATCGTAATATCTTAAACAGAGACGGAACCCTCAACGAGAATGTCCCTGAAATCTACCGAGGACTCGATGTTTCAACTGGCAGAAAGAGAGTATTAGCGGCGTTAGAAGAGAGTGGCGAGTGGCGGGAGACCGAGAAACAGTTAAATAATATCGGTCGCTGCTATCGCTGTTCAACGATTATTGAGCCGTATCTCTCAACCCAGTGGTTTGTCCGAATGAAACCGATGGCGGAGAAGGCTCTTAACGCATGGGAGAAGGGTGAGGTTGTCTTCTACCCCAAAAAGTGGGAGAACACCTACCGCCACTGGCTTGAAAATATTCGAGACTGGTGCATCAGTCGTCAGTTGTGGTGGGGTCATCAGATTCCCGTCTACTACTGCAATTCGTGTGGAAAAATGCACGTCTCTCGTGAGGTTGTTCTCCAGTGTCTTGAGTGCGGTTCAAAAGAACTAACCCAAGATCCAGACGTCTTGGATACGTGGTTTTCCTCTTGGCTATGGCCTTTCTCCACTCTTGGGTGGCCAGAAAAGAGTTCGGATATGGAGAAGTTCTTTCCCACCTCGACACTCGTTACCGGCTACGATATTCTCTTCTTTTGGGTCGCTCGGATGATCATGGCGTCGCTCGAGTTTCTAGGAGAAGTCCCCTTTAAAGATGTCTATCTCACCCCGCTCATTCGAGATAAGAAGGGACGGAAGATGTCGAAGTCATTGGGCAACGGAATAGACCCCCTTGAGATCGTTGACGAATACGGCGCCGATTCTCTGAAATTTACCCTCGCCTTCCTCTCTAGCCAAGGAGAGGATATTCCTCTTGATAAAGAGATGTTCAAACTCGGTTCTAAATTTTGCAACAAGGTGTGGAACGCCAGTCGCTACCTCCTGATGAACCTCGACGAATCGCTTATCGACTCAGAAGGCTCCCCTACCCTCTCCACCCTCGACCAATGGATGTACCACCAGCTCAATGAGGGGATCAAGGTGGTCGAGAAATCCTTCCAGAACTACCGATTTGATGAGGCGGCAAAGAGTGTCTACACCCTCTTTTGGAACGACTTCTGTGACTGGTACTTAGAGTGTTCTAAACCCTCACTCTACAGCGAAGAGAGAGAGGAAAGAGCTAGAATTACGACGGTTCTCTACTCCCTTCTAAAAGAGTTTCTCGCCCTTTTACACCCCTTTATTCCTCTCTTAAGTGAGAGTATCTATCAAAATCTACCGAACCTCGCAGAGGGAACAGAGAGTCTCATGGCTTCTCGCTACCCACAAGCGGATGCCAAGCGTGAAAATCCAGAACTCGCCCTCTCGTTCACCCGTTTGCAGGAGCTGGTACAGAATATCCGAACGATTCGCAGTGAGTTTACCATCGCCCCCAAGAAAGAGTTTCCCGTCACCGTTGTCTGTGACGAGAAGGAAGAGACTCTCTTCGACTACCTTTTGACTCAGAAAAACCTTATTGAGACACTGACTCGAACCGAGATCACGGTAACCAAAGAGGGTCAGAGCGACTCTCTCGAGGGAAGCTTGGGGAGTGCTGGACGTGGATTCTCTCTCCACCTCTTCGTTCGTAGTGAGATCGATAGTGAGAAAGAGATTGTTCGATTGAAAAAACAGCTAGAAAAAGCTAAAAAAGAGAGAGTTGCGACACAGAAGAAATTGCAGAATGAAAAATTTACCTCTCGGGCTCCCGCTGAGATTATCCAGAAAGAAGAGGCTAAATTGGTAGAATTTGAAGAGACGATCACCAAGGTGAGCCAGTATTTGGAGGGTTTTCTGTAGCCCTCTCATCCTTCAATAGAGGGAGAAGGGGAAGGGGAACCTTACGGCTTTCGTAACATCAATTCGTAAATCGAGCGATTCTCTGCGAGTGCTTTTCGCTCGTATTTTGTCTGAGGGCGTGACTCTTGAGGAGGGGAGAATCCAGAGTGCGGATTTTCTAGAAGAGATTTTTTCGACTGTTCAAGAGCAAAATCGGCGTACTCTTCCCAGTCGGTGACGAAGTAGAGATACCCCTCGGGCTTGAGAAGAGTACTCACTTGATCGATAAAATTGGTTGTGAAAAGTCGCCTCTTATGGTGTCTCGCCTTCGGCCAAGGATCTGGGAAAAAGAGATGAACTCCGCTGAGAGACCCCTTGGGAACGCTACTCTCTAAAAGACCTCTCGCCTCTCCCTCAAAAATAAGCACATTTTCAATCTCATGTTTTTGCAGGTTTCTCATCAACCGAATCACTCCGGGACGATGTACCTCAACGCCTAAGTAGCCGTGAGAAGGATTCTCTTGGGCGATACGCCACGTTGCATCCCCCATGCCAAAGCCGATCTCGATAAAAAAACTATCACAGGAGGGGAAAAGATCTTTCCAACAAAGAGAGAACTCAGAATCAGGAAAAGAGGGGAGAAAAAAGCGATCTTTTAACTCATCGTAGAGTTTTCGGCTATTATCACTGACTCGCCCACGTCGGTGAACAAAAGAGGGAATGAGAGGCTCTGACATCAAAAAACCCTAGGTTTCAGTTGGCACAAGAATGACATCCCACGCTTCGTTTGTCAGAAGAAGTAGCCGCGCATAATCGAGAATTTTTACTTTGGGTTGTTCGATGAAAAGAACCTTCCGACTATTAAACTCTTTAATAAGAGCGGCAGAGCGATCGAAAGTCTTTACCTCTAACGCACCTAAAATGAGTAACCAATTGAGTTCCATCTGCTCTTTGTCCTCGAGCATTTCAGGGGTATAGTCTTTCAGCATTAGCCGAATAAGAAGGTATCCCTTTATAATAGTAGAACCCCGATACTGCGAGATTCGACGAAGATAGATATTAGAGAGGGTGGAATAGGCGACACTCTCAATCAAATTTTTGGCGAAGGTTACGCCTCTGTTGTAAAAGAAGTCTCCCTGCTTGCCTCGTGGAATGTGCAACAACTTTAATCCGGTGAGGGCGACCGCAATGTGGTGATGGGTATATCGTTCATCCCCAGAATTAAGCCCCCCAAAAACAGTCATCGGCCCCTGTATCACTTTTAACTCAAATCCCTTACTCTCTGAAACATCAAAAATAGCTAATCGACCGTCCAGAAGAATAAAAAGATCCTCTTCGACACTACCATAGAGAGCGACAATTTCAGACGTTCTAAACTCTTCAATCTCAACGTCATCATCTTCGTCGTCGTCGTCGTCATCCTCCTCGCGCCTTTCTGTAAACGTCTCGTTATAGTGCTCGAGGCAAAATGAGATATTTCTGGTGACCATCTCACTTTTGGGCATGCTGTTCAGATACTCTACCAGAAGTCCCATTTTCTTTTTTTCTGTCAGCTTAGCATCCTCTTTTTCAGAGATAAGGTGAGAAATAGGATTTAAGATACCGAGTAAAGTTTTTATTAAATAATCTTTCCATTTTTCTGGTTCTTGAACGTGGCTAAAAACCCCCTCAAGAAAGGGTTCTAGGGGTGAATTAACGAGATTACAATCTTTTAAAGCGACAACATCACCAAACATAGGAGACGTCGTAATGAAGGAGAGGGCATTCAGAGCCTCTCCCGCTTTCGTTGTGAGGGAAAAAGAATCAGCCCCAAAGACGTACTGAACCTCGGCCTCTCCACTACTGAGAAAAGAGATGTGCCTCATCGAACTCTCCCCGCGAAGGAAGATCATCGAGTTCTTTTTAAAGTGTTGTTTTTTAGAGGTTGAATCTAACATAGCATCCCATCCAACAAAATGAATAATTTCAAAAAATGCAATTTTGTCTCTTTTACTAACCCCTCGTCCCCCTAATAGGATAGAAGAGCTACGAGCATTTTGCGTTTAAAAATCGGAATCTAAATTACTGTGAATTATTCCTAAATAGGTGATTTTTATCAAGAGAAATTTAGAAAACACCTTTTTTAGTCCCTATTTGATCTTTTTTAGCTAAAAATATTGGTAGTTCACGTTCAAGGAGATGAGTTAGGTACATTTATAGGGCTTCTTGATTCCTTATTCTATATGAATTTTAAATTATATCTTAAAATTTGCATCTTTAAACACGCTTAACAGCCCTTGTGCTAAATTCTTATGACGGTATCAATCGGTGAAATCCGTTCCGTCTTCCCTTTTTCTTGGTAAAATAGTAAATGTATAAAGGTCGATAAGCTAACTATTCTATACAAGGTAGTAAATAGTCATTAGAAAAAAATATCGGAACCGATTTTTTTTAAAAAAATCCAAGATGAAAAAATATTCTCATTATTTTCTGGACACCTCTGAAACCGACTTTTTAGAGGTCCCCTTAAGAGAGTCTAGGCTGAGAGAGAGTCTCCTCTCTTATTTCCCCATTTTCGGATCTCGTCTAAAAAAGAGGTGAGATGATTTTTTGAAGAGGGAGAGCGGAGTCCCTCCAGTGCTTCTTTTGCTTGCTGATAAAACTCTTCGGACTTCTTTTGAGCCGCCTCGACGCCTCCAGCCTCTTGTACTCTTCTTGCGACCTCTGAAAAATCCATTTGCGACCCCTCTAAAAAAAGAGAGTTTTCTTAGGACGATATAAAAATGTTGAGAGACGCCTTAATCCGCTAATTGTACGCTTTCTTAGAGTTCTTCCTTATTCTTTGGTGTACGTTCCCTTGGTGACGCCTTCTTGCATA
>CAZATZ010000114.1:4242-6074 GCA_964488175.1 uncultured Spirochaetales bacterium | reverse complement strand
GAAAAAATCTTAAATAAACTCTTCATAGGTGATGTATATCTCTATTTCGCACATAATTTTTGACGAGGTTTAAACTCTATTGTAGTCATTTTTTCTAATACGAGCAAGTTAAATACGTTTTTTCAAAAAAACGTTCATTACCAATCACTTATTTTCTAGGTTTGGAGAATCGAGGTTCTAGAACCTCTTAAAGAGTTCCCTTGTATTATAATCGGATAATATTTTGTGGTTTTTAGAACTTCTCTTGAAAGAGAGTTTTATTTTGCTACACTGGAGAAGACGCAGAATTTCATCAAATTTGCTGAGATGAAAAGGCGGAGAGAGTTGGTATGAAAGAAAGAATCTTTCTATCAAAAAAAGAATCTTCCTAATTATAAAAGACACCTCTAAAGGAGTTCATGTGAGAGCAAAAACACTGTATGACAAGTTATATGATCGCCATCTGGTTAGAGATGAAGTGGGCGAAGACCCCATTCTTTTCATCGATAGACATCTGGTTCATGAGGTTACTTCGCCTCAAGCCTTTGACGGATTACGGGTGGCGGGTCGAACTGTTCGTGATACGAAGAGAACGTTTGCGACGATGGATCATAACGTTTCAACCCGCTCTCGTGAGATTTCTAGTGCCAATAAAATGGGGAAGATTCAGCTCCAAACACTCGTAAAAAACTGCCTCGATTTTAATGTAACTCTCTACGATCTGAAAGATCCACACCAAGGAATTGTCCACGTTATCGGGGCTGAACTAGGGGTTACGCTTCCGGGAACGAGTATCGTTTGTGGTGATTCACATACTGCGACCCACGGAGCCTTTGGGGCTTTGGCCTTTGGAATTGGAACGAGCGAGGTCGAACAGGTTCTGGCGACTCAGACACTCTACCAGAAGCGACTCAAAAACATGAAAGTAGAGATTACAGGAACTCTCTCTCCTTACGTGACGGCGAAAGACGTTATTCTCAGCGTCATAGGAGAGCTAGGAACCGCAGGAGGAACGGGATACGCCGTTGAATATTGCGGTTCGGTTGTTCGAGATCTCTCGATGGAGGGGCGGATGACTCTCTGTAATATGGCGATTGAAATGGGAGCAAAAGTTGGCGTGATAGCTCCGGATCAAAAGAGCTTTGATTATCTCAAGGGAAAAGAGTTTAGTCCCAAGGGTGAGGTGTGGGAGAGTGCCGTCAAAGATTGGCAGCTCTTAAACTCCGACGAAGGGGTCTCTTGGGATAGTGAACTCGTGTTAAGGGGGGAAGATATTGAACCCCAAGTCACGTGGGGAACGAACCCCGGTCAAGTCGCAGGCGTCCACGGGAGGGTTCCTAACTCTGAGGATTTTAATAGTGAGGGTGAGAGTCGCTCGTGCCAAAATGCACTTCAATATATGGGACTTGAGGGGGGAACCCCTATCTCCGAGATCTCCGTCGATAAGGTCTTTATCGGATCTTGTACAAATGGTCGAATTGAAGATCTACGAATGGCGGCGAACATCGCCAAGGGAACGAAGGTGGCTAAAGGGGTTCGAGCGATGGTCGTCCCCGGTTCGGCGATGGTTCGATTACAGGCCGAGAGAGAGGGGTTGGATAAGATTTTTCTTGAGGCGGGATACGAGTGGCGATTCGCTGGGTGTTCGATGTGTCTGGGAATGAATGATGATATCTTGCAGCCGGGTGAACGGTGTGCCTCGACGAGCAATCGTAACTTTGAGGGAAGACAGGGACGCGGAGCGAGAACGCATCTCGTCAGTCCTGCCATGGCGGCGGCGGCGGCGGCGAATGGTCACTTTGTCGATGTTCGTGAATTTAAAGGTTGAAATCGAAGAGTTTAGAGGAAATTGG
>CAZATZ010000114.1:0-4142 GCA_964488175.1 uncultured Spirochaetales bacterium | reverse complement strand
CGAAAGGAGTCATGAAGAGATGAAAGAGAAGTTTGTCACGTGGAAGGGTTTAGCGGTACCTCTCGATAGAAGTAATATCGATACCGATCTCATCATTCCAAAACAGTTTTTACAGAAGGTAACGCGGACTGGGTTTGGGGCGCATCTCTTTCACGAACTGAGATTTCTCGACCCCGAAGGCAAGAACGAAAACCCCGATTTTATCTTGAATCAACCGAGATATCGGGGGGCGTCAATTCTTCTGACCAAGGAGAATTTCGGTTCTGGCTCCAGTCGAGAACACGCACCGTGGGCGATCCTTGAATACGGATTTCGTGCTATTATCAGTCCCAGTTTTGCCGATATCTTTTCCAGTAATTCAAAAAACAACGGACTTCTTCTCGTCTGTTTGACTGCAGAAGAGGTTGAGACGCTTTTTGAGATGGTAAGCTCTAAGGAGGGGTGCGAGGTCACGGTAAATTTAGATAAACAGCTCGTTCTGTGTGAGGAGAGAGAGTTCTCTTTTGAGATCGATCCGCTGACAAAAAAGAATCTGATAGAGGGAAACGATATGATCGACCTAACCCTCCAACACCTCGATGAGATAGAGGCGTACGAGAGAAATTTACCCGCTTGGAGATAGGGCAAAAAAGAGATGAAAGATGGCTTTTCCACGAGATGGGAAATCGAGAGGCGATAAATAGAGAGAGGGTAGATGACTATTTCTGAACCATTTTGGCAATCCGTCCGCGCACAATTTCCGATTCTTTTCAATCAAGGAACTCCGCTCTACTACCTCGATTCGGGGGCGACGACACAATCTCCTCAGTGCGTTCTCGACTCCCTTTTGCACTACTACACTCACGACAGAGCCAACATTCATCGAGGTGTCTACTCTCTGAGCGAACGCTCTTCGGAGCAGTACGAAGCGGTTCGAGAAAAGGTAAGAAATTTTCTCAACGGAGGGAGCGTAAAAGAGTTTGTTTTTACGAAAGGAACAACCGAATCTCTCAACACAATCGCCGAGGGGTTTCTACGTAAAAAAATCATCGAAGAGATGGCAAAAAAGGGTCGTGATACCGTCTGTGTCACAGAGATGGATCACCACGCGAACTTTATCCCGTGGCAACGAGTAGCGCATGAGTGTGGCGCAAAATTTGTGGTGATTCCTACCACCGATGAAGGGGAGCTAGATCAAGAATCCCTCGAAAAAAATATCAACGAGCGGGTGATTCTCTTCGCCTTTCCCCACGTTTCAAACGTCTTAGGGACGGTAAATCCGGTCTCAGAGATAACGAAGAGAGCGAGAGAGTATGGAGTTATAACCGTTATCGACGGAGCTCAATCGGTGGGTCATCTACGTGTTGATCTCCGAGAGATCGACTGCGACTTCTATGTTTTTTCTGGACATAAAATGTACGCCCCTTTTGGGGCTGGACTCCTCTACATCAACAGAAGAGTTCATTCTCAGTTCTCTCCCTACCAAGTGGGGGGGGGGATCGTCACGAAAGTGACTCGAGAGGAGACGGGATTTCAGCCACTGCCGACGATGCTCGAAGCGGGAACCCCCTCCATCGGTGACGTAATCGCACTGGGAGAGGCGATCTCTTTTTTAGAGAAAATAGGAATGGATACGATTTACGAACACGAAAAATGGCTAACAAGGTATACTCTAGAGAGGCTCGCAGAGATCTCCTCGTTGAGACTCTACGGAGCGGCGAGTGAACGGTTAGGGATCTTCTCTTTTGATCTGGAGAATATCCATCCGCACGACGTGGCGACGCTTCTCACAAGCAGGGGGGTGGCAATTCGTCCCGGACATAGTTGCGCTCAACCCCTGATGGATCGATTTGACCTCACTGGCTTGACCAGAGCCTCCCTCGGTTGCTACAATACTCAAGAGGATATTGACGCCTTAATCGAGGGAATTCACTACACGAAAGAGAAGATAGGATAACTCAAATGAAAATTTTATTAACAAACGATGACGGTATCGATAGCCCCTCCCTTCACGCCCTACGGCGGGCGCTTGGCGAGTTTCACGAGGTAACAACGGTCGTTCCCGATAAGAATCAAAGCGGACTCTCCAACGCTCTGACGGCTCATTCTCAGGTCAAAATTGTCAAGAGAGAAGAGGGGCTTTTCGCCTGTTCGGGGACTCCCGCCGACTGTGTGATTCACGCCTTAAGTGGACTCTTTGAGACCTCTTTTGACGTCCTGCTTTCGGGACCAAATATTGGATTTAATTCGAGCCGAAACATTCTTCTCTACTCGGGAACCGTGGCGGGAGCGCGCCAAGGCACCATCATGGGTGTTCCTGGTATCGCACTCTCTTCTCACGAGGCGAGCGATGACGACGTCGTCGCCCGCTATATCACGGGAAATCTGAAAAATTTTCTCTCTTACTGGAAACCGAACACCGTGGTAAACGTGAATTTTCCTGCGTCGACGAAAGAGGGTGATCAAATCTATCAAGGATTCGCCGCCAAAGAGAATTACTACGACTTCTCCTCTTCCCCCGCCCAAGAGAGTGGGGGTAAACGGGTCTTAGATTGGGTCGCAAATAATAGGACGAAGGAGGCGGGTTCTGATGTGGATCTTCTTTCTCAGTCAAAGGTCGCTCTCTCCGTCGTAAACACCCACCCCGATTCGGAGTAATTTCTTTTCAAAACTTCTTTCTCAAACTTCTTTTCAAATCCCTCTCTTATTTCGCATAAAAGTGGGGATAAGAGAGAGCGAAGGGAGTAGGGTAGAGAGCGTGAAAGAACGCTTTGCGAGAAGTTTTGGTACGGGAAATTTGAGGATCTTTTGAAAAATGGAGTGGTCTTAAATAGAGTGGTCTTAAAAAGATACGCTTAAAAGTCGGTTATCGAATCTCGTAACTCAACTCGCTCGTTAACTCTCCGACGACGGCACAGAATTCGCCCTCGTCTTCAAACCGCTTTAAAATCGAGTTGATATCCTTCTCGGGAACGGTCGCGAGGAGTCCTCCCGAGGTCTCAGGAGAGAAGGCGAAGAGTTCGTGTATCTTGGACGCCTTCCCTTTCAACTCAATCTCTTGGTAGGAATTTCGATTTCTGAGAATACCCCCTGCGAGTTTTTGAGTCTCAGCAATTTTATCGCTCCCAGCAAAAAAGGGCATTTTATCGTGGTAGAGAGTCAGCCCCAATCCGCTCTTTTGGGCTATCTCCATGCCGTGTCCCGCCAATCCAAAGCCAGTGACATCTGTACACCCTCGAATCTCAAACTCTTTCAAGAGTTCCATCGCCCTCTTGTTTAGTTTTTTCATCGAGAGAATCGCCTCTTTTTTGAGAGTGGATAAGATCTCAGCCTCTCCCTTCTCGGCGTTGGCAATGATACCAGTTCCCAGTGGTTTGGTTAGAACCAAGAGATCACCAGCGAGACCGTTGGATTTTTTCAAGAGATCTTTTATCAGAAGCTCACCCGTGGCGGCGAGTCCGTATTTCGGCTCATTGTCGTACACGGAGTGACCACCTGCGATGAAGATACCAGCCTCCAACGCCTTGGCACTCCCCCCCTCTAAAATCCCTTTGAGTATCTCTTGGGGGATATCTTCGGGAACACAGAGAATATTGAGAGCAAAGAGTGGCTTGGCACCCATCGCGTAGAGATCGCTCAGAGCGTTGGCTGCTGCGATCGCCCCAAAATCGTAGGGGTCATCGACGATTGGTGTAAAAAAATCGAGAGTTTGTACAATCGCACGCTCTTCATCCATCTGGTAAACAGCGGCGTCATCACTGACATCTAGACCGATCAGAAGACGAGGATCAGAGAGTTTATGATTTTGTTCTTTCACCGTCGTCAGAACCTGAGACGTGGCCGAAGGGCCTAGTTTCGCCGCTCAGCCACCAAAGAGGGTGAAGTCGGTTAATCGATACTCTTTTTTTCGAGTACAATCTTTTTTCTCTTTTTCCATGAGTCTCCGATATCTCTCTTTAGAGGTACCCTATCGATAGAAAACGGAAGAGGCAGGAATCGAACCTACCGCTGCGGTGAGGCAGCCAACGGTTTTGAAGACCGCAGAGACCAGCCAGATCTCATCTACTTCCTAGTACTAGACACCTCTAAAAACTTAGTGCCTCTTCCTATTTCAAGAAAAGGGTTTTCGGTTTTAAAAAGAGCCTACCAATTAGGTTAAAATT
>CAZATZ010000113.1:0-6084 GCA_964488175.1 uncultured Spirochaetales bacterium | reverse complement strand
TCATCAGCCCGTCGAAGATTCAGGCGAATCACCTCTTTCTGAGAAGAGATCGCTTGAAGAGTCTCACTTGAGGTCGCAATCAACTTCTCATTACGACCGAAAGAGGTGATATTCTCTTTTTCTGCTTTTTTAACAAAAGCATCAATCCTCTCTCTCTCCCCACGAAAATCCGCATCTTTGAAGAGACCAATAATCCGAGTTAAATTTTGACTCTGTTTTTTATTCTCATTCAATTCATCTAAAAAGATCGAGAGATCGTAAGAGGGTTTAATTTGCGGATTCGTTCCCTCAAGAAAATTCCCGTACGACACCGCCTTGTCTAACTGTTTCAAATTGGTTTCAATCCTATCTTGGCTCTCTTTTACCTTGGCAACCACTCCAGTAAGATACGTCTCAAGTACGTTCAAGTGTGTCAAATAATAGCTTGAAGCGATTTTACTATAATCTTTATCGAGTAAATTGTATGAGAGATAGATCGTCCCAACATTCTCTTTTGGAAACGGCTGAAGGGTCTCTTTTATTCTCGCTAGCGTCGCATTTATATCGCCGAGTAAACTCAACGTCTTAATGATCTTCTCAATATCGTCGTCTTTCTCGGAAGAGACCTTCGCCAATTGATTCTTTATGTCAATAAAATCATGATAAAATGCTAATTCTCTCGATTTTACCTGAAGTTTTTTTAGATAACCAAGATCGCCCTCTCTCTGTTTCTCGTTATATTCAGGGGGGTTAGAGTTTCTCTTTCGATTGAGTCTCTCTTCCCAAAGAGAGTTCATTCCCTGAATCCGTGCCACCCGTTTATCTATCGAAGAGCTAAAAGCGTTGATTTGAGAGAGGTTATCAGAGCCAAGTCTTTTGTACATTTCAGTTTCATCACTTTGGATAATGCGAACCAACCAATCAGAGAGCGCGCGCATCTCTTCAACATTAAATTGATTTGCAACCCACCAAAAACCCGACTTCGCCGTTCCGTCTCTTCCTATCAGTAAAAGCTCATATCCACGGAGAAAATAGCTCTGAGTAAGAGGACTCCCGTTTCTCGTAAGTTGACTGTTGATCTTACTACTAAGATCTTTTATCGAATTTTCACGACCTAATAACGAGAAATGGAACTCTTCTAAATCTTTTAAAGAGTCAATTGCCCGAAAAAAAGCAGCGTCTGAGATATCTCGAGAGAGTTTAAGTTGTGGGATTTGTGAACGTTCTTTATCCTTAAGTTGAATGTACTGATTAAAATACGTCTCAGTGAGAGAGACGATCGAAGTCAAACGAGTCCTCGTTTCATTATCTAGATACGCTTCCGTTCCTGACCCCTCGTAAAGAGTGGCTAAAGAGTCCGTATATCCACTACGAACAATATTAACAGCACTATCAAAATTATTCCTATTTAAGGCGGTATCGACATCCCTGTGAACCTTTTCAACCAACTGTTTCAGGAAGAAAAACCGTCCCACGTTAGAGAGTTGTATCGCCGTCTCCTTATCGAGCCACCCGTCATCTGCCTCTTTGAGGAGTTGGTCGGAGAGGAGTACGATACTCTGAGACTCTCTGACGCTAAGCTCTTCCTTGTCTAGAAGATTGACAATTTTCTCTAGGGCGTTATTGATCTGCTTGGCGGTTCTAAAATATTTGCGAAACTGTTTAATCGTTGCGTAGGGATCTTTATTCTCCTCTAAATCAGCGATAACAGAGTCTATCAAACTCTCGACTTGGGGGGGTAGTGGCTCCTCTTGCCCTATCAAGAAATTTCGACCAAAGAGTCCCAAAAGAAGAAAAAGAGAGGGTAGTAATCGAGATCTGAGAATTCTCATCAGCGTATTTCTTCTTTTTTAAAAGAGTTAAATGGGGAGATCGAAAAGTCTCTTCTACCGACTGGGTGCGAAAAGAGACCTAGAGAGATTTAAAGATACCCTTAAATAACCCACAAGAGAGAAGTTCTTCCCCTCCGCCCAAAAGGATCTGATCTGCACATATCTCTAGACTAGAATAGTTTTAATCGAGTGAATTGTCAAATTAAACGGGAGAGATCAACCCCCTAGAAAACCATCGTCGAGGTTCAATACTATCCCACCTATGGATCTTTTTTTATACTCTCTTCCCTCCCTTTCTCGACCATGAATAACCCCTTTTTGATATCTTTTCTTGCTCCCTCTCTAAAAACCTCTTTTCATTTCTCACTCGCTCTTTTTAGAGGTACCCTACGGTTTTTATCACGTCGCAAGAGAGAGATATCCTCATTTTACGAGAAAGAGTCAGTGGGAGAGATTGACGTGTTTCCTTTAAAAAAGTACACTACAAAATCTCTTTTAAAAGGCACTTTTATCCGAATGAGAGGATAAAGAGAGTCTAGGATTCTTCTTTGAGTTCGCCGAATCTCTCGGATATTCATTAACGAGGAGAGACCCATCTCCATTCGAAACGAAAAATTTCGATACTCAAAATGGCAGAAGCAGAACTTTCGATTTAGTTTTTAACTTAGTTTGTTATTGAATTTTTAACTTAATTTGCAACGTATGTTGGCAACATTGGCTTTCAACTTGATTCGTCGAAAGTTTCCCCTCCAAGTTCTATCGATAGAATTTAGAGAGGTACTCTTGAAAGAAAAGAAGGAATTTCGATTCGAAACGGGGGTTTACATAACTCCCGACAAACTCTTCTCTTGACACCCCGTAAAATGGCGGTGGGAGAGAATTTTAGTAAGGCAGGAGAAAAAATATGTCTCGATCGTGTGATATTTGCAGTAAAGGTACCATCACGGGAAATAATGTTCCAAGAAAGGGACTCGCCAAGAAAAAAGGGGGAGTTGGACAGCACATCGGAGTAAAAACTCGTCGTGTCTTCAAACCCAACTTAACCAAAATTAAAACCATACTCAATGGAAAGACACAGACCATTAAGATCTGTATGCGCTGTCTTCGAACGGGGAAAATTGCGAAGAAGATCTAAGCGGGTCTCAGGGCATTTTTCTCGCTTGTTTCGATTTTCCTCTGCTTCTTTTTTTCACACGCCTCTCTCTCGCATGGGAGTTGGCTGGAATGAGTTCGCCCTTCTCCTCTTCTTTAGCATCCTGCTTCTCGTCTCAACACTCTATTTCGAGAGTTTTCCGCTCTCACGAACTCTCCTTATTCTTCCTTCTGGGAAAGTGTCAGAGAGTGAAGAGACCCAAGATACCCAAGAGATCCAAAACACCTCTCTCCCCTACCTGATCGTAGGGTGTGATGACGTAGCCCAACGATGTGACGATATTTTCACCGAGATACATTTAAGCTTAAATGGTGGATTTTCTGCGAAAACCAGCTCGATAGAGATCGCATCCCTTGATGGGACACTCTCTCCCCGATCCGTCGAGAACGTCTCGAAGATGCTTCTTCAAGACAGGCGACTCAACGGTTTTCTCAACCAGTTAGAGACCCTCTTTTATGCCCAAGCGAAGAAGACCCCAGCCGAGAGCCTAGGACTTCAACTCTTCTACCTTCCGATCTCCTCTTTCTACGACTCTTTACACCTTAAAGAGTTTGTAAAGAGCCACCCAGAGGTGGTACTTCTCTCTCCCCACTTAAGAGGAAGAAGGGTTCTGATCACCCTCCTTTTTCTGACTATCTTGGCTATTTTTCTTGCTCTCAAAGAGATTCGAACCCCTCTTTCTCGAACAAAATGGTTCTGTGTTACCTCTCTTTTCCTCCTAAGTCACGGGTTCTCCCTTCTCTTTTTACCCAAGGGAGTCCTCTTTCTCTCCTTGCCCTCTCTCTCTCTCTCTCTCGCCTACCTCTTGTGGCAGGTGCGAGGAACCATGACGCTTCGAACCTCGTGGAGAAAGAGAGGATGGCACTTTAAATTCGCCTGTGTCGGACTCTCTCTCTCGCTCCTCTTCTTCTCTCTTCTCCTCTATCGAAGTCACCTACCCCTCTTTCTCTCTCTCTTCCTCTCACTACTAAACCTTTTTCAGGGGGGTGTTTTCCTTTTTTTGATCTTTTCTATCCCATTTTCGTTGAGACACAACCGTTTAAATTTACGAGACAAGATGGGTCTCCCCTACCGAATCATTCACCTCCTCTTCCCTCTCTTGATTCTCTGCAGTCCCCTTCTCTTGCTCTCCCCCCCCGCACGAGAGATCACAACGGGAAAAGGAGAGGCTCAAACCTCCTTTCTCTTACCAGATCTCAACTGGAGATCTCAGACCGCCTCTCTTAAAAAGCTCGTCAAATCAAGAGAGGAGCCAGAGACCAGACAAGAGACCAGACAAGAGACCAGACAAGAGACCAGACAAGAGACAAGAGGTACAAAAGAAGAACCCCCTTTAACCCTCTTGAGATATATTGATCAGCAGGCATTTCAGAGCGGTTTTGTCTTTAACCGTGATTTTCATCCCCTCGTATGGGGAGAGAAGATAGAGGGAAATACGCTTTTTTTTGAAGAGAATCGGTATCGAGTTGAACCGACGATCTACCTCGCCTATGACGATAATTGGTTTGAAATTCAGCAAAAGCTGTATGAAGAGACCCCGTGGCTTCACCTTTTACCGATCGAATAATCCTCTAAAAAAGAGGAAAGGTAAGAGTTCTCTGAGAGAATAGAAAAGGGGGGGGAAGCGACGCTAACCGAAGCCGAGAATGAGTTGTTCGATGATAAGATTCCAGCCGTCGGCGAGAATAAAGAGAATTAACTTAAAGGGAAGAGAGATCATAACGGGGGGAAGCATGATCATTCCCATCGACATCAAGACACTTGCAACCATGATATCGACCACGATAAAGGGGATGTAGATCAAAATACCGATCTGAAACGCCTTTGAAAGTTCATTCAAGATAAAAGCGGGGATCAAGACGTAGGTAGGAACCTCGGTCATGTTATTAGGTCTGCCCCGTCCGCTCATCTCCATGAAGAGTTCGACATTTTCTGGGTTGCCCTGCAACTGTCGAAACATAAAATATCGTAACGGTCGAATCCCCTCGATGTATAACTGCTCGGTTCCAATCTCTCCATCACTAAAAGGGCGAAATCCGTTATCGTACATCGTCTGAAAGGTGGGCCACATAATGAAGAATGTCAGAAAGAGAGAGATTCCCATCAGAATACTAGTCGGGGGGACTTGCTGAAGAGAGAGGGCTCTTTTGACGAAATCCATAACGATGGCGATTCGTAGAAAAGAGGTCACCAAGATCAACAGAGAGGGTGCCAATGTGATAATAGAGAGGAGGAGGAGGAGCTGGAGAGAGAAGGCAACCTCTTCATTGGTATTGGGTTGATTCACCGTTACTTGGACTCCTGGAATAGGAATACTGTTGACGGGAGCGTCTGTCACAGGGCTACCAGGGGGGATCGCCTGTCCCGCTTGCGAGAAGAGAGGGGATGCCCCGAGAGAGAGAAGAGAGAGGAGGAGGGCGTATTTCAGGATTTTACGGTGCAATCGTTTCCTCTCGTGAATATCGAGTTTTTAGAGGTACCTTTTATCGAATCAGAGTATAGAGGAACCGCCGAAGAATGGCAAGAAGAGAGGCGATTTTAGACAGAGGAACTCTCTTCTTTCTCCCTCCACTCCCGCCAACCCTACTAAGAATCAAGTTTCCTGACGATGAAAAGATCAAGCGAGTGAGAGTCTCTCGTTGAGAGGTCGCCAATCGTAGGTGATACAATCCAAGATTTAGAACCAAGATCCAAAACACGCCATGAAGAGAGAGGGAACTCCTTGAAATACATACTCCCAAAGACCGGAAAGTGGACGATTTATGAAGCGAAACTTCTTCTCACGGTGTTAGGGATAAGGATGGGAGAAGAGACGGGGAATCCACGTCGATTTCCTGTCGGTGGCGTAGGAGGGAGAGCGTACTCGACTCCTGTTGTGATGGGGGTAGAGTACGCAGAGTTCGACTCTACAAATCACGTAAAGAGTGTTGTTGTCCATGAATATTTTCACCAATACCAGTACAAGAGTCGCCGTTTTCCTTTTGCCTTTCTTCGTCTCATCGCTGAGCAAGTGCGTTATCTTCTGGGAGTCGATGTTTACGGCTATGACTTAGAGAGTCTCATGAAGAATCCTCAACCGACATTGTATGATTTTCCGTACTTAGAGGCACAAGGGCAACT
>CAZATZ010000112.1:0-6144 GCA_964488175.1 uncultured Spirochaetales bacterium | reverse complement strand
TGAGTCTTTTTTGTTAAAATTAATTATACAATCCAAGAAGTAAAAGAATTCTTTGAAAAGGATTCCTGTAAGAGCTAGGTTTAAAAAAATATTTTCCATAAATCCCCAAAAGTAAGCAAAAAGGAATTGCCTTTTTTAACTACTTTTTGAATAATAAACTCTCATTGAATTTAATATCAAAATATATTGATATTCGCCTCTATAAAGATTGAAACCCGAAAAAAATAGAGAAGAAATATTCCTTCGTTTTGGTTCCACAAAAGACAATAAGAAGAAAATAGTACATCTGGATTTGGGGAGAAATAGAATAAAACTGATGAATGAATATAAAGAAAACTTAAAAAAAACTGTGGATAAATTACTCTCTGATCTTCCTTTTTCATTTCTTAAAAAAGAGTTGGGCGACTTAATTCTCCTTAGAGAGGAGTATCGCTACGTGCAAGACGTCTTCCCCTCTCTCCCTCTGGGAGTAAAAAGCTCGGTTGAGACGGTGATTGAGTACGGGCTACTCTCTGAAATCCCCCTTGTTCATAAACGACTAAAGAGATTTTGTCGTGCTTGCTCTGAGATACACAGCCGAACAACCAAGTACAAAAACGAGGTAGACAAATTAGCGAAAGAGTCTGGTGAGATCAAACTCGACAGGCTTCCTTCCAGTTTGGGGAGATTTCTAAGTACCATCTGCTCTCTTCCCCCAGAGATGAATACTCTCCCCTTAGACAGCCCCCCCTTTGAAGGTTTTAGAACGATCTTTGCTGGCTTTTTACAAAAGTACTCTCGCTACAACGAGATGCACTACTTTGAACTACAAAACCGACTTTTAACCGATTTAGACTTAATCGCAGAAAATCCCGAGCATCTCTACTCTCTCTCTTCTCTTTTCCGCACTCGGCGGACCTCTTTCTCTGTAAAGAAAATAGGAGAAATTCTCTCTGATAACCTGATTGAATACCTAGAAGAGTTAGGGGAAGATAAAATTCTTTTAAGTTCTCGCATGGGATATATGAGAGAGATGGTTAGTCTAGAGAGTTTAGGGCAAGAGTATGGAGTGACGAAAGAGAGAATTCGTCAAAAAGAGGTTCGGATTCGAGCCAAATTCCTCGGCTCTGCTGCCATTTTGGGAGAGACATTATTCGTTAAACTCGAAGAGGAACTCTGTGAAGATTTAGAGAAAAAATTCTCCTCTCTCGCCTCTGCGTTCTCTACAAAAGAGAAGTTTTGTGATTTTCTCGAATTCTTCTGTGGCTGTGAAAAAGAGAGACTTCGAAAGAGATACTACCCAGAGTTCCCTGCGGATATCTTGACCGACTTCTTCGCCAATAACCCCTCCCCTTATCAGCGAGAAGAGATAAGCCGAGTGATCAACCTCAAGACGGAGTACTCTGGAGATCAAGTTTTGCGGATTCTCTGCACGTTACAGGAGAAGGGAACCCTCGTCTTAAAAGAGGGGATGTACTACCCAAAAAATCTCTCTAAAACTATCGCAGCCGCCCACGCACTAACCCATTTTGAAAAAGGATTAACAAGCAAAGAGCTAGTCGAGTTTGTCGATAAAAATAAACTAGCAAATCCGCCGCTCTCTCAGAGCCGTGCGGGAACCGTTACCCTCATCTCTGGGTTAAATTACTTGGCGGGAAAAGGAGTCTATCGGCATAAAAACTTCTTCTGCTTCGAAGAGTCCACGATCTCTTCGGCGGTAGAAAAACTCAAACTGTATCTACAAAAAGAGAAAATTACGCAGTGCCATCTCTACGACTACTACGTGAAAGCGGGAATTGATCGAGAGTTGGATTACTTCGATTTTCGACATATGGTTAGAGAGTACGGAATCCAATGGGGTTTGAATTTTAATGGGAAATCCAATACCGACAACGTCTCTCTTGGAAAAATCGTAGCAAAAATCAGTCAACGAGAGGTTGTTCTTAAAAAAATAGAATCGGAAAAAAGAATCTTTTACACCGATGAATTAACCTCCTGTATTCGTAGTCAAAGTTCCCGACATTTGAACCTCTACCTCTACGAACTACTCAACGCAAAGAAGATTCTACAGGTTCAAGAGGTAGGATACTGCTCAATAGAGTTTGCCTTTGAGTGCGTCGGAAAAGAGAAGATTTTAAATGTTATAGAGCGACTACCACTCCAAAAAAAGATCATCGAGTCGGATATTTTACGCCTTGAAGCGAACCGAAAACTTCAACTGAATTACCCTAAACCATTTTATACCTCTCTTCTCTCTTATTTTTCTGAAGAGCTAGGTATCAACAGAAAGTTTACCCTCTTCTCAAAGCGAAAGATTCCCTATTCAAGCCTCTCAGGAATGTGCCGAAAGGTCTGTTCGCTAGAAAAATCGAATAAAGAGAACCACCAAATTTTGAATAAGAAAGTTCTCGCAACGGATGAAGCGATACAGAGGGCTCTCAATGTTTGGCGAAATAGTTCAGCAAAGAAAGAGGCTGAGATGACTGCGAATCTGGCGATGAGTATGGCAGTCCAGCTCTCTGGCTCTTAAAAAGGAAGAATTTAAAAATCGCTGAGAAGAGATCTCCGAAAGGGGTCTCTCTTCTCGGTTTAGAGGTGACCGAGTAAAATTGGGGGAAATTCGATGCCAGCAACATGCCCAGAGTACGTTCAAATAAATGAGATAAAACGAGAGAAATTATTCCGTAAAGTCGCCAAGCTTAAAGGAGAGGAGTTCTCTCTTCTCAACGCATTATGCGCGGCGTGGAAACCAGAAATCCCTTTTTTCCCTTTCTTAGAATCTCTCGAAAACGGAATGAAAAAGCACGATATTCTACAAAAAATGTTAGAAAAACTGAAGATCACAGGGATGGGACTTCTGATTTACAGTCCCGACGAGAACGGTGATTTAGCCCCTGATTCTATCATCTTAACCGATCAAAACTCACCCTATTTCTTTGAACGATACATACGGTACCACTATTTTTTCTACTTCTTTACTCAAAAACCCATGTTTGCAACCCTTGATCTGTTAGAAAAAGAGTTGCCAAAGGCTAAAATCCCGTCGTGGCCCGAGACAAATTTCTCCATTTTTTTTAACTACAGTCCAGAAGAGGTCGAGAATATCGAAGAGATGTTACACTTTTCATTTCCTAATGAGACGGTGACTATTCTCGTTTTTGGTAAAGAGTTAGAGCTAGTCTACCGAATGGCACTCCTCTCTCTCTGTCAAGCGTTTGGGTATGGTAAAGGAAAGCTTGCCTCCTCCTGCAATATAACTGAGAACGATTTTGCCCCCATTTCCGATATTTTGGCGGGAAAAGAGATTCGGGGAGTCGGTTGGGCCTTCCTCGATAATATCGAGAAAAAATTAGATGCGATTTTACCCCAAATCAATAGCGCCGGCGGTCAATTTACTATCGCCCTCGCTATCATTAAGGGGTACAATGTTGTTCGAGAGAAGATACTTATTAAAGAGAAAGAGAAGAACGATACGTTTAACCAGAAACTCGAGGATCTCGCCGATGATATAAAGGCGAAGGGGACAATCGTTCCCGTGAGGGATGTCCAAAAAGAGTTAAATGAACTCTCTACGCTCGCTAAAACACCGGATAAGGTATTCAAAGAGAAGTTTCAAACACCCTCGGGAAAGGATCTCCCTCCAATTCTGCGATTTGAAGAGGGGTATATCCACCAACAAAATATTACACCTCTCTTTGAGACCTCGATAAGAAATCTTTCTGAGCGGGTTAAACTCTTTTACTACAACAAGATTGAAGAAGATTCAAGCTTTATAAGCTCGGGGAACTTGATCTTATTTACCTCTTACGACTCTCTTCTCGAAGATATAGACCGATTTATTCGCGAAGAATTTACCCCACTACTCTCTCTCCTGAAGCACCCAGAGGTCGTTTTTAAAGCGTCTCTTGAGTCGATGCAGCAACTTAGTAGCGAAGAGAGACAGAAATCACTACAAGCTTTCTTTACAACCGAGGGCAATACGATTCGTTTTCTCTCAATTCCCAGTTTCTTGTCTCTCGATTTTGTTAAGTACTTTGAGGAGATTTTTCAAAAGAAATCGATCTCTACTAAAATATTTATGAAAATATTTGGACAATATAAGACTGTACGTTCTAAAATGATTGGATATAACGAGATCATCGAGAAGGGTGCTAGGCTCTAGGTGTGCGAAGATAAATGGAAAAATACGGCTGGTAGATTCCGTGAGAAACGATAGGGCGACGACCTACCTTTTGATGTTATGCACCCTAGGGTCGAGACTCTTAGGGTATTTGAGGATCGGGGTGATCGGGTGGCTCATGGGTACCTCCCTCAACGCAGATATTCTCAATGCTGTCTTTAGTATTCCCAATAATCTCAGAAAATTACTGGCGGAAGGAGCCCTCAGCTCCGCCTTCATTCCCCAGTTAAATCAGGCGATTGCGGATGATTCGACTCTCCAACAGAGCAAACGACTCACCGCAACGTTGCAAGGACTACAGGGATTAATTATCATCCCTCTCCTGCTCTTTGTTCTTCTCTTTCCCGAAAAATCACTCTCTCCCTTCTACCACTTCTCCTCCGCCAACGAACTGAATACGGCGTCGACCCTCTTTTTACTCGTCGCTCCCTACCTTCTCTTGGTCTCTCTCAGCGCTACGATTAAAGCGGTTCTCGAGAGCCACCGCCACTTTATCGTACCAGGACTCGCCCCCATCAGTTTTTCTCTCTGCGTCATCCCCTCTCTTCTCTGGCTCTACCCCCACTACGGAATTTATAGCATGGGGATCGGTGTCCTTGCGGGGGGGAGTCTACAGCTACTCATTCAACTAATTCCTTATCGGAGATTGGGCTACCCCCTGTTGCCCCTCTTCCATTTTCGTGACCCCCACTTTAGACGCCTCCTCAAAGGGTGGCTCCCCGTTCTCGTGACCTCCTCGCTCTTTACGATCAACCAGCAAGTGGCGGTTCTCCTCAGTAGTCTAACGGGACAAGAGGGCGCAACCTCGGCTCTCTCCTACGCTATCGTCTTCTGGCAACTCCCCTTCGGCGTCTTCTCCGCCTCTATCTCAACGGTCTACTTTCCGCGCATGAGTCGAGAAGCGAGCCAGAGTCGCTGGGAGAGCCTACACAAAACGCTTCACGAAGGGGTCGCCAGCCTCTGGATACTGATGGTACCCTCCGCCCTCCTTCTCCTCTATTTCGCCAAACCGATTATCGCAGTCGCTCTTCAGAGGGGGGAGTTTTCCCTCCACTCTACGACCCTCACCTCCGATGTCTTGATCGCCTACTGCTGGGGGATGCCGAGTGTCGCCGTCTATAATTTTTTACAGAGATTTTACTACAGTTTGAAGGAGTACAAGACGCCCCTCTTTAGCTCGCTCTTCTTACTCGTTATCGATATCTCCCTCTCCCTCTACCTCATCAAAACCCCTCTCGGTGTCACTGGAATCGCTTGGGCGAATACGATCTCCTTTACCTTGGGACTCCTTCTCTTGCTGGGGTTATACCTCCACCGATTTGGAGTCTCGTCTCGTTTTAAAGGGGGAGTTATCCTCAAAAGTTCGCTGACGATGTTACCTCTCTTCCTCCTCTGTTGGGCGATAAGAGAGGGGGGCGATCTCCTCTTTGGAAAAGATTGGTGGATGGCGGGGAGTTCGTGGAAAAACTTCTCCCTCTTATTTGCTACTGGGCTTCTCTCCCTCGCCGCTACGTGGCTACTCTACCGTATCGCAAAGATTCCCTTCATTCCAAAAAAGAGAGGAGGCTGAAGATGTTAGAAGAAATTTTAGGCGAGAGAAAGATTTTAAAGGAGCCAACGATTGCCGAGTTAGAAACGAAAAGAGGGCGGAAATTTGATGCAATCTTTAACTCAGAAGAAGACTTTGTTCAATTTATCGGAGAAGACCAAGATACCGATAATTGTCGGTTAAGTAATCTTCTCTTTAATTTTGACTTTGACTTATCCTATATTTCAGTGACACGTCTTTCTTATTAAACAAACAATTATATGTGAGATGAACTTCTCTTCACCACTCAGATCTATTTCGCCAGCATGGCTTCCCCCCTCGTTTGCAGTGATACGAACAATATCTAAACTCTTGATCACTTGCTCTGGCAAGCCTTTTTCTTTTAAGTTCTTGATTCGTGTATTTAAATTCCCTGTGGTTTCTCCTAAGTGAGTGG
>CAZATZ010000111.1:4836-6168 GCA_964488175.1 uncultured Spirochaetales bacterium | reverse complement strand
CTGCTCTTAGTGCTTCTCTCGAGGGAGAGGTTTTGGCTCGCTCTCTTCTCCGTGTTTTTTCGCAAATGACTTCAGTATTTTCTGCTCTTCTCCGCTTAGTTTTTTCGGCGTTACAATACGAAATTCAACGAAGAGATCACCTCGCATCGATTCACGCCGTAAGTGTGGCATTCCAGCCCCTCGGACTCTCTGAACACTCCCCGTTTGAAGACCTTGAGAAATTTTTAGCTTCAACCGTTTTTGATCGATTCCGTGTAAATATATCTCTCCTCCTAAAGCCGCCTGTGTAAAGGAGATAGGTAGACAGCAGTAGAGGTGTTCCTCTTCTCTATCAAAAGAGGGGTGAGGTTTGACGGAGATAAAGAGGTAGAGATCTCCTGGATACGCTCCATTTCGACCCGCATTTCCCTGTCCCTCCAATCGAATGTGTTGTCCATCGGCAATCCCCGCAGGAAGGGTTACTTTAACGGTCTGTCTCTTCGCTCTTGTCCCTCTTCCCCCGCAACCATGACACGGTTTATCGATGACAACACCCCGTCCCGAACAGCGAGAACACGGGCGTGCAATTTGGAGAAATCCACCACCTTGGACGACTTGACCTCGACCTCGACAGAGAGGGCAGGTCACCTCTCCCGCTCCTGCGGCAGCACCAGATCCCTGACAGTCGGAACACGAGACCTCTTTCTCAAAGTTGATCTCGCGCTTATCTCCGCTGAACGCCTCACTGAGGGTCACCGTGACGTTGTAGCGAAGATCACTCCCCTTCGCACGCCTTGTTGTTCGTCCACCGCCTCCACCCATACTCCCGCCAAAGAGGGAGCTAAAGATGTCAGAGAACCCCGCACCACCGAAAATATCTTCAAACCCTTGGAAGGCGGATTCATGGAACTGCGGCCCACCCATCTGGTTGACCCCAGCGTGACCGAACTGATCGTAGGCTTGGCGCTGTTTGGCATCCATGAGAACTTCGTACGCCTCGGTAGCCTCCTTGAACTTCACCTCCGCTTCGGGATTTCCTTGGTTCTTATCGGGATGGTACTGGATAGCTAACTTTCGATATTTCTTCTTAATATCGTCTTCTTTTGCGTCTCGAGAAACTCCTAAGACGTCGTAGTAATCTTTTTTATCTGCCACTCTCGTTTCCTATTTAATTAATAGACCCCTCTAAAAAACCCTTTTTCATTTCTAACTCGATCTTTTCTCTCAATTCCAAGTCATTGTTATTTCACTAAAATACGCATTTAGCACCGTGGTAAATCTCGGCTAAACTCCGTTTTTAGTTCCTTGGCTTGTCAAAAAATATCTTCGTTATTCTCTGAAATCGACTTTTTC
>CAZATZ010000111.1:0-4736 GCA_964488175.1 uncultured Spirochaetales bacterium | reverse complement strand
TCTAATCTACTCTCTAATCTGTTGTTTAATTTAGCAGAAAACCTAAGAATTAAAGTTCTCTTTTGAAAAGTATTAGTCTACCTAAAACGCTCTTAGGGGGAAAGAGTTTCTCTCCATGAGACGCTATCTTTTCCCTTTTACCCCCCTTGCCTTGCCAAAAAATATCTTCGTTATTTTCTGAAATCGACTTTTTAGAGGTTTCCTCCAGTGCTGAGAATAAGGGGGTAGTGAGAGAAGGGGGTCTGTTAGAGAGATCTTTAGGAGTGGGCGATCTTCTCCAAAAGGAATTGACCCAACTCCTCTATCTGACTCTTCCATTCGGGATTTTTTTGCTGTAGCTCTTTAAATCTCTCGCTGAGTCCCTGAGGAGAGAAGGGGGCTCCGTTTAATCCTTGGATTAGAAGATCGACGAGTTCGACGTCAAGAGCGTCGGAGTAGAAGAGAACCTCTGCAATCTCTCCGTTTTTGATATCTAGGTGCAGGTCGACGAGACCCCAAGAGAGCTTCGTCTGCCACTGGCTGCGAAATTGGGGACTCTTCCCGTACTGCCAAGCCTCGCTCTTATAGAGGGCGATCAACTCGTCGATAGACTGGCGTCCCGTCTGCTCAGGAGGAACAAAGGGGGTTCTCTTCGCCGTGGTTTGAAAGATCTCTCGGTAGGTCTTCTCTAGGGCGTCACAGAGCATTGGGTAATCGAGTTCAGGTTTAAATTCACAGAGGTTCGCCACACGACTACGAACCGAGCGAATTCCCTTCGCCTCTATCTTGATTTTAGGGGGGGTTAAGAGTTCAGTGAGGTCGTCTAGCTTTACGTCCAACATTATCGTTCCGTGGTGTAAAACCTTTCCACTCTTCTCCCGAAAGGCGTTCCCTGAGAATTTTCGATTATCAATCTCTAGATCATTTCTTCCCGTCGCTTCAACCTTGAGTCCCAGAGAGGCGAGGGCTTCGATAATAACCTCCGTGTTTTTTCTCTGCTCTCTCTTTAGGTCTCCCTTCTTCTCCTCTTCGTAAGAGATGAAGGTAAAGTTTACATTTCCCTTGTCGTGGTAGACAGCCCCTCCCCCCGTTGGACGGCGAGCCAAAAAGACGTTTTTTTCCTGTATTCGCTTCGTGTCGAGTTCGACAAACGGATTCTGGTGGCGTCCGATCACAATAACGGGGGCGTTTTGCCAGAGATAAAAGATACGATCTCCCAGAGTGACCTGCTCAAATAGGTAGTCTTCCCAAGCGAGATTGACGTGGGGATCGTTTTGGTTGGATACAAAAATATGGTGCATGATGATTCTCCTCTCTTGGTGGGACGCTTATTGGAAAGCCGATATTGGAAAGCGGAGGGGGCAACCTCAAAAATAGGCAACCTCGAAAAACATCTTTTTCATCTCTGAAATCGACTTTTTAGAGGAACCCTTTTTTTGAAATCGTATCTTTTAAGAAATCGTTAAACCCTATGTTAAACTCTATGCTAAACCTTATTGAGTCCGTTTTTAATCTCTTTTCTAAGGAGAAAATCGCAGATTTGCTCGGCGGCTTGAACGGCGACACGTATCTGTGCCTCGGATGTCGCCGCACCCAAATGAGGAGTTAAAACAGCACGGGGGTGGTTAAAGAGGACGTTCTTTTTCGCTGGTTCTTCGGCGAAGACGTCGAGAGCGGCTCCCCCTATCTGTCCACTATTCAACCCCTCTAAGAGATCGTTCTCGTCGATGATTCCACCTCGAGCGCAGTTGACAACAAGGACTCCCTTTTTACATTTTGCCATCGTTTTAGCATTCAAGAGATTTCTGGTTGAGTCGTTTAAGGGCGTATGAAAACTCATAAAATCGGCACGGGAGAGGAGTTCGTCCATCTCTACCTTTTCAACCCCGATCTCTTTTGAACGCTCCTCGGTAAAGAAGGGATCGCAGGCGATAACGTTCATCTTTAGCCCCTTCGCTCTCTCGGCGACAAGGGAGCCGATATTCCCTACACCGACTAGCCCTAAACATTTTTCGTAGACCTCAGTTCCAGTAAATTTACTCTTCTCCCACAATCCCGCGTGAGTCGACTGGTTGGCCTGTGGGATCTGACGAGCGAGTGAGAGCAGCATCGAAATGGCGTGCTCAGCCGTCGTGATAGAGTTTCCGAAGGGGGTGTTCATAACTAAGACCCCCTGCTTTGTCGCCGCAGGAATATCGACGTTGTCGACACCGATCCCCGCACGGGCGATCACACGCAACTTGGTGGCGGCGGCTAAGATTTCGGCGGTAACGGTTGTCGCACTTCGAATCGCAAGACCGTCGTACTGTGGAATTATTTGACACAGCTCTTCTGGTGAGAGTCCAGTCTTAATATCAACGGGAATCTGATTTTTTTCAAATACTTTTGTCGCATCGTCGTGAAGTTTGTCACTAATCAAGACGCGTAATTTTTCTTGGCTCATAAGAGTCTCCTTTGAGATGATTAGAGTACCTCCTAAAACCCCTTGTGGCGTCAGTGTCGTCACTTGAAACCGAGTCTTTAAAAGGCACTCTAAAACGGCGAAGATATAATCTTTCTAGTTTTAGGCACCTCTAAAAAACTCTTTTTCAGTTCTAACTCGATCTTTTCTGAACTCGACTTTTTACAAGGTACCCTTTTGGATTTACTTGGAGATCCGAGAGACAACCTCCTCGGCGATCATCTCTTGAATGCCTCTATCTAGGTCGCTGGTAAACCCAACACAGGAGCAGTTAATCTCTCCAAGAACGTACGTATCGTTCTTGTTTTCATCCCAATCAAGCATGAAGTCAGCCGTCCAAATAAGAGGAATATCGAAACCACCCAACTTCTTAGAAATCGTAGGGAGAGAGTCGTTAAAGAGGGTCATAAGCTCTTTCCACTCATCGGGACTCTGGTAAGTATATTTTGCTCCCGAAAAGAGAGTTGCAGAGAAGGCGTCTGCTGCCTCTGCTGGCTTCTTGTGAACGACAAAGACGGGACGAGCACCGACGAGTAGAATACGGATCTCCCCCTCTTTGATTCGTGGCATAAACCGCATGTCGACGAGCATTCCATTTTCCCCAATGACGTACTGCTCACAAAAGGTGAGAAAATCACCTAATTTATTATGCTCTACGTGGTTGTCGACCGCTTCGGTACACTTGACCATTGTATCTAGGGGGATTGAATCACCAGGCTTAAAAGAGGTGTTACCCTCGAGTTGAACACGCCAAATTCCCTCACCAGTAGAACCTCTGTTCTGCTTTAAAACACGCTCTCCGTAAGAGAGACTCTTGGGAAAAGTACTGTGAAGTTCCTCGGTGGTGTAGTAGGCGTAGGTATCTTCTGTGACGAGACTGGTTCCAACCAACTTAACCAGAGCGTCTTTAGCTCCGAAGTTTAGCATCGCATCGGGGTGAGGCATTCCCACTAAACCCGCTTTTGAAAGCTCTCTTAAGGTCTCGAAATAGACGCTCTCTCCATCGGGTAAGTTTCCTGGGTTAATTCGGCTGATGTATCCGCAAAAATTCTCTTTCGCATACGT
The DNA here is from genome assembly GCA_964488175.1 of uncultured Spirochaetales bacterium. Lineage (GTDB taxonomy): Bacteria > Spirochaetota > Spirochaetia > SP-2023 > CAYRNA01 > CAZATZ01. The sequence goes on along the minus strand of CAZATZ010000111.1, from coordinate 1,231 downwards.
GAGAATTTTCTCTTTCCACTCATCTCGAAAGTAGACAACTTCACACGGAACACCTTTCTCTTTAATAGCCTCCAAAATAGGGAGCGTATCTTTTCGATGTCCGTCGATCCACTTATCAGAGCCACCCTCTGCTTCAAAAATAACAACGCCTTTCTTCATAAAATACTCCTTTTGCGACGAGACTTCTCTCACTGAGAGAGAAGTTTTTTCAATTCTAATTTTAGGGTATCTCTAAAAAACCCTTTTTCAGTTCTAACTCGATCTTTTAGAGGTACCCTTTATCTTTGCTATTAATTTGCTATTAATCCCAAGATTTGTTACGGTCAAAATTTGTTATGGCTTGGTATCTCTTCTCTCGGAACTCTATTTTCAACTCTTTAGAACTTCTCGGTAAAAAGAGTCGCAAGGAGAGGCGTAAAAACGAGATAAGAAAATATCTCTGGAAATGCCACAGAAAATACTACAGCGGTGAAATTTTTTAGAGAGAGGATATATTTTAAGAGTACTTAGCAAAACCAAAGAGACTCCAAGAGTAAGAGTGGTTTGGACGGAAACAGAATAGATTGTGACGATTGGGTACTTCTTGTCTCTTGCTTGCTTATCTCTTCTTTATCCCTTGCAAGTGAGAGGGGAGAGCCACTGTAAAAACTCTAGATCACCTCTAAAAATTCCGTTTTCAGTTCGTTGACTTTCCAAAAAAATTATTTTCTGAAATCTTTTAAAAGGGGTCTCACATAAATGTTAGTGATCTATTTCTCCGCTGGAACAGACTGATCCATCCGTCCTTGTAAAATACTGTCAGAAGATTTACTGGTCAATGGGGCTATCATATCCCCTCTTACCACACCGCCGTCGAGCAAGAAGGCCTCCTCTTTGGCGTAAATATTTCCGATGACTTCACCGAAGATGGAGATAACGCGACAGTGTATATCACCTTTGACTTTAGCCCCGTGGGCGATACAGATTTCATTTGAATCCAAGATATCGCCTTCAAAGGAACAAGAGATCAAGACCTTATCCTGACTCGTTAAATTTCCCTTGAAACGTAAATTTTCTCGGAGTATAGAGTCCGCTTCCCCTTCAAAAAGGGCAGAATCGGCGACACGTGCGTTCATTTTAACTCTCCCTCGCCTTAATTTTATCACCCTTTCCAGAGGGTTTGTAAAAATTTTTGTCCCAGAAAATAGAAAAATCCTTTGAATCGCACGATCTCAGAATCGAGAATACCCTC
>CAZATZ010000110.1:0-6171 GCA_964488175.1 uncultured Spirochaetales bacterium | reverse complement strand
AAGGTTGTTTTCTTTTGCATATGTCAGAAAAATTCGAATAGCAATCGGTGTATTTTTGTTTTTTTATTTTGGTTGTTGAGACATGTCTCGACTTGACGTGAACGTGACTTTTCTACTTGGGCAAAGACTCTTCCAAACTCTCAGGTTGTGGATTTTTGAGAGGCGGAGAGAGGCGGATAACCGAGTGAACCGATACGGAAGCTAAAGGTCGGTGGATTCTTAACATTGTAGGGTATACTAGACTTACTAAGGAGGTCTTTTCATATGAAATTAAAATTATTCATAGTTGTTCTGTTTTTCTCTTTTGTGCTGATTTCGTGTCAGGGCAAGAAAGAAGCGGGTGAAATGGCGATGGATTCGTCCGCTGAGTTTCATATCGGTGTCGTGACTGGAACCGTCTCACAATCAGAGGACGAGCTAAGAGGTGCCGAGGAGTTGATTCGACGACACGGTTCGGTCGCTGATGGTGGAATGGTGCAACATTTAACCTACCCAGACAACTTCACACAAGAGACCGAGACAACCGTTTCTCAGATCGCCAGCCTCGCTGATGATCCCCTTATGAAGGCGGTTATTGTTCACCAAGGAGTTCCTGGAACGTCAGAGGGAATGCGTCGTATTCGAGAGGTTCGCCCCGATATCCTTCTTCTCATAGGTGAGGCACAAGAAGATCCCAACGTGGTAACCAGCGTCGCAGATGTTGTGACCAACGCTGACTATCTCTCTCGTGGTTATACGATTATTCGCACAGCAAAAGAGATGGGAGCGACAAAATTTGTTCACGTCTCTTTTCCTAGGCACATGGGGATTGAGGTTTTGAGTCGACGACGAGAGATCATGATGCTTGTTGCGGCCGATATGGGGATTGAATTTATCAATCAGAGTGCTCCCGATCCCACGACGGATGTCGGTGTGGCTGGTGCTCAGGCCTTTGTTTTAGAACAAGTTCCGACTTGGGTAGAGCAGTACGGTCAGGATACCGCCTTTTTCACGACAAACGACGCTTTGACAGAACCTCTGATCAAGCAGATTCTTGAGTACGGTGGATACTTTGTTGAGCCAGATCTCCCCTCTCCTCTGATGGGATATCCTGGAGCTCTTGGTATCGATTTAACCGATGTTCAAGGAGATTTCCCTGCGATGATCGCAAAGGAAGAGGCTGTCCTCGAAGAGAGAGGAGGATCTGGTCGTTTCGGAACATGGGTCTATTCTAACGGGTTTACAACGACGGTTGCTCTCGGTGAACACGCTATCAACGTGATTAACGGTGAGTCTGTTATTGACAGCAAAGAAGACGTGGTAGCCGCCTACGATGTCGAGTCTCCTGAGGCCTCTTGGAATGCAGGAAATAATATCGATTTTGGGACGGATACGGTATTTCCAAACCACTTCCTTATGTTTCAAGACACCTATATTTTTGGAAAAGGACCCGCTGGAAATACAGAAATTGATATCCCTGAAAGCTACTTCTACCTACAGGGTGTGGAGTAATCTATTTTCTCTCTCTTTCCCAAGAGAGGGAGGGAATCTAGGAGACTTTTTTTAAATAGAACTTGTAGATTTACATTACCGAATGAAATTACCGAACCCTCTTTGAAATTCTTCTTTTAAGAGAGGAGTTTTAAAGAGTTTTTTTATTTTCTCTCCTAACCTCCTAAAGGTTGGGTGTTGTACAGGATGGAAAATGAGAACCTCTCGTAAGATAGACTTAGAGATGAAAAGAGCTTTTTAGAGGTGTCCCCCCGTATCCCCGTATCGAGAAAGAAATAAAAAGAAAGAGGCAAAATGGAAGAAAAGATTCCGCTCCTTGAACTAAGCCATATCTCTAAATCCTTCGGAAAAAATATAGTTTTGCATGATATCTCTTTCTCTCTAAAGGAGGGCGAGATTATCGGCCTTGTTGGGGAGAATGGAGCTGGAAAATCGACTCTCATGAAGATTCTTGTCTCTATGCCCGAAATACACGAGACGGGTGGTTATGAAGGGCAGGTCTTCTATCGAGGGAATGAGGTGCATTTTTTAACCCCATCGGACTCTCTCGAGGCAGGAATTGGTAGCGTACACCAAGAGTTCTCCCTCATTCCTGGTTTTACCGCAACAGAAAATATTTTTATTAATCGCGAACCGACCCGATCCAATTTTTTCAGTTTTCTCTTTAATGATACGCTAAAAACTCTCGATAGAAAAATGATGAAGAACCGGGCGAAAAAGGCGATTAAAACGCTCGGAGTTCCTCTCCGAGAGGATATGCCTGTCAATGTTATGTCGGTCGGATTTCGACAATTTACCGAGATCGCTCGCGAGATTGAAAAAGAGAGTACCCAACTTCTTATTTTAGACGAACCGACAGCCGTTTTGACGGAGAGTGAAGCCGAGTCGCTAGTTCTCGCCGCCAAGGCACTGGCGGCAAAAGGTATTTCGATTATCTTTATCTCTCACCGACTCAACGAAATTTTATCACTCTGTGATACCGTTTTGGTCTTGCGAGATGGTGAAATTACCTTAAAAAAACCGACGGACGAGATAACCGTTAAAGAGATCTCTCACGCCATGGTAGGCCGAAACATTGAAGAGAGAGAGAGTTCTTCTTCCGACGGAAAAGGGGAGGAGGTTCTTCAGATAAAAAATCTCTGGGTTAATATGCCAGGAGAGCTGGTTCGACGAGCTACCTTTTCGGTGAAAAAGGGAGAGATCTTTGGACTGGCAGGATTAGCAGGTCAGGGGAAATTGGGGATTCCCTCTGGTTTAATGGGAGTCTCTCCCGCTGATGGAGAGGTCTTCTACGAGGGAAAACCCCTCCCTCTCAACGATCCTGGTGAGATTCAGAAGCGTGGGATCGCCTTTGTCTCTGAGGATAGAGCGGGATTAGGACTTCTCTTAGAGGAGTCTATTGCGAATAATATCGTACTTCCCGCCATCGTTGTTCAAAAACGATTCTATCGTAGTATCGGAGGAATTCCTTTTTTGGATAGACGGGCCATTAAAGAGAGTGCTCTCAAGATGGTCGAAGAGCTGAGTATTCGCTGTACTGGCATCCACCAAAGGGTAAGAGAACTCTCGGGTGGAAACCAACAGAAAGTCTGTTTAGCAAAGGCATTTCTTCTCAACCCCAAACTTCTCTTTGTCTCTGAGCCAACTCGTGGCATCGATGTCGGGGCCAAGGCTATCGTTCTTCAGCGTTTACAGCGGTATCGCGAGGAGGCAGAGGCGACGATTGTTATCTGCTCCTCCGAGCTAGAAGAACTTCGCTCTATCTGTGATCGGATCGCTGTGGTCAACGAGGGCGTTATTGTCGATATCTTATCGGCGACAGAGAGTATCGATGTGTTTGGAGAAAAAATGCTCGAAGAGGTGAAAAGAGAGACGCAAGGAAAGAGGCAAAAGGACAATCCAAAGGATAAGCAAGAAAAAAAACAAGGGGAAGAGAATGATAGTTGAGGAGCAACTTACGGTGCGACCAAGAGACGAGTTCATCTCATCGATTAAAAATGGAATCAAGAACTACGGGATTCCTCGGTGGATTATTACTGGATTTCTTTTCATTCTTTTTGCTCTAACGCCCTTCATTGGACTCGATTTGGGAAACTCTCTGCAAGATACGTTGCTACGATTTTGTATGAATGCGATCATGGTTTTGGCGATGGTTCCCATGGTGCAGAGTGGATGCGGTCTCAATTTTGGTCTCCCGCTTGGTATCGTTGCTGGCCTGTTGGGAACAACGATGAGTCTACAATTTGGATTTAGCGGAATGAACAGCTTCCTGATGGCGATTCTGCTAGCAACCCCCTTTGGTCTTCTCTTCGGTTACGGATATGGAAACTTACTCAACCGCATCAAGGGAAATGAGATGATTATTGCGACGTACGTCGGCTTCTCTTCTGTCGCCTTTATGTCGATTATGTGGTTGCTTCTTCCCTTCACTAAAGCCGACATGGTTTGGGGGTACGAAGGGACTGGACTGCGTACAACGATCTCCCTAGAAAAGTACTTTTTAAATAAACTAAATCACTTGATTCCCGTCTCTTTGGGAGATTATCTCTTTCCTCTGGCGACGTTGATCGTTATCGGTTTACTCTGCTACGGCGTCTTTCTCCTGAATCGTAGCCCGCTGGGAATGAAGATGACGGCCGTCGGAGAGAATCCAGAGTACGCTCACGTCACCGGTATTAATGTGAACAAGGTGCGACTCTTCTCCGTCATCTTGTCTACTTGGCTCGGTGCTATTGGTATCATCTTTTATCAGCAGAGTTTCGGATTTGTCCAGCTCTATATGGGCCCCTTCTTTATGGCGTTGCCAGCGGTCGCCTCGATTCTCATTGGAGGTGCCTCTGTTCGCCGTGCCACTATTCCTAATGTGATTATTGGAACCTTTCTCTTTCAAGGAATTCTGACCATGACCCCCTCTGTCTTTAATTCTCCCGTGATACAAAAATTTATTGCCAACGATATGGCCGAAGTTCTACGAATAATTATCTCAAATGGGATGATTATTTACGCTTTGACTCGAGTGGTCAAAAGGGCGAGATAAGATGAAAAACTACCACTTAAAAGAGCCTTCTTGGTGGAAAGATAAGGCGATCCAGAACATGGTGCCGATCTCTTTTTTGGTGCTATCTCTCTTTTTAGCCCCCTTTTCTGGCTTCTCTTTAGAGTACCTTTTACGAGAACTGATTTTACGGATTAGTCGAAATGGATTTCTTGTTTTGGCTCTTCTGCTCCCCATTCTTGCGGGAATGGGTCTCAATTTTGGTATGATCTTGGGTGCAATGTGTGGCCAGATAGCTTTGATATTTATTATTGATTGGCGAATCGAAGGACTCTACGGCATCTTTCTTGCGATGATACTGTCGACCCCTCTCTCGATCCTCGTTGGAATCTTTTGCGGTCGTGTGCTCAACCGAGCCAAGGGACGAGAGATGGTAACGGGCTACATTCTCGGCTTCTTTTCGACGGGAGTCTACCAATTGATCGGTCTTTTTCTGATGGGAAAGTTGATACCGATGTCGAACCAAGCTATCTTATTAACGAGAGGTTACGGAGTTCGAAGTACCGTCGATCTCATTACTCTCAGGCAACGAGTCGAGAATGTCTGGGGATTGAAAATTGGAAATCTAAATATTCCTCTCTTCTCTTTTTTCCTGATTGCTCTGTTAGCGTTTTGGATCTATTGGTTCTCACGAACGAAGTTGGGGCAGGATATGCGGGCGGTTGGTCAGGATCCCAAGGTCTCCCAAGCGATGGGGATCGATGTTGATCGAGTCCGAGTTATCTCGATTATCCTCTCAACGATATTTTCAGGATGGGGTATGATTTTGTACCTGCAAAATATCGGAACTCTCAACACCTACAACTCTCACGAACAGGTAGGACTCTTCTCAATTGCGGCTCTGCTGGTGGGAGGAGGGAGCGTTTCAAAGGCGAAAATTTCTCACGTCTTTATTGGATTGATTCTCTTTCATACGATGTTTATTATGTCTCCCACGGCGGGAAAAACACTTCTGCAAGACGCCGCCTTAGGAGAGTATTTCCGTGTCTTCATCTCTTACGGGGTTATCACGGTCTCTCTTATCTTCTACTCAATCCAGAGAGGTCGGGAGAAAGATCAGGAGGGATTGGCTTTACAGAGAGCTCTGGAGGAGAATCATGTCAATTAAAGAGGGTGACGCGAAAACTGAGAAGACCACTCTAAAAATGAGCCTGCGTCAGAAACGGTACCTTTCCCGCGGATTTATGTTTCTCTTTTTATGTGGACTCGCTTTTTGGCTCTACTACAATGGAAAGGGGTATACCCTTATTCTTGACAATAAAAAACTCCCAGAGTCTTTAGAAATTCCCCAGACGGTGACTCTCGAGTTCTCGGGAGAGAAGAAGCCAGTCACGGTAGAATCTGGCTCGAAAATGCGTCTGGAGACGACGGGAAAATCGTATACTGTGAAGGTTTTCGAGAAGGAGAATGAGATCTATCGAGGGCGGATAAAATTGAAGGAAGGAGAGTCTGTCTACGTTTTTTCACTGCCAGCTTTTCTCAAAGGAGAAGAGAGCGCGGTTCAACCCTTTGTTCCTCCTGAGAAGAGAACTTTTGATTAAAGGCACCTCTAAAAAAACTCTTTTTCAGTTCCAATACTCGATTCACCCCAAAATGGCCCAAGCCATTTTTTATCTTAACTCCGT
>CAZATZ010000109.1:0-6231 GCA_964488175.1 uncultured Spirochaetales bacterium | reverse complement strand
AAACAACCGATGACCTAAGCCACGAGTCGGGAGATCAACCGGATTTTCAAGTGGAGGAAGTTGGTCGGAACACTCAAGAATTTCTTCTCACGGAAGACAACGTCGTGCCAGCGTCTCAGGTCACCTCTTTTTGCTCTCTTACCGACCCCGATTGTGAGGCGTGTCAGTAGAGAGTCCTTTTTGGATACCTCTAAAAACTCTTTTTCATTTCTAACTCGATTTTTCAGCCGATCGGACGTCGGTGAAATCGAGTTTTTAGAGAACCCTTTGGTTTTTGCGAATACGTTATCGCACAGGGCAAAGGGAGAAAATAAGTGGAGAAGATAAGTAGAAAAGATAAATTGAGAAAAAAGGGAGAAAAAAGGAATGGTGGTGAAATCAAATTTTGGAGAGTTAAAGGATGGTCGAGAGGTTTTAAAGTATCATCTGAAAAGTGAGACTCTGGAGGTAAATATCCTTAATTACGGGGGAATTATCACAGAGATATACCAAAAAGACAGAGAAAAAAGAAGAGAAAATATCGTCCTTGGTTTTGACACAATAGAGGAGTACGAAGAGCGTTCGCCGTTCTTTGGGTGTATCACGGGAAGAGTGGCGGGAAGATTGTCAAAGGGAAGGCTTCCCATCGATGGAAAAATCTATGAGTTGCCAACGAACAACGGCGAAAACTCTCTTCACGGAGGTCTTTGCGGGCTGGATAAAAAGATCTGGAGTGTTCGTGAGATCGAGGAGGGAGTAGAACTCTCCTACGTTAGTAGAGATGGGGAGGAGGGGTATCCTGGAGAGGTGAAATTCACTGTGCGCTATACTCTCCGAGAAGGAACTTTGACGGTAGAGTACGAGGGGAAAACGGACAAAAAGACCTTTGTTAATCTGACCAATCACAGCTATTTTAATCTATCTGGCGGAGAGAGTAAGATACTGGATCACAGACTCCGTGTAGAGGCCGATACGTACATGGAGTTGGGAGAGGGAAGTATTCCTACCGGTACTTTAAAAGAGGTAGAGGGGACTCTCTTCGACTGGCGATCTGGCGATATCTTAAAGAAAATCACAGAGGAAAAAAATAGAGAGCTAGAGAGGGTAGGGGGAGGAATCGATCACCCCTTTGTCTTGAATAAAAAGAAGAGACCCGATGTTCTCTTATCTCACGAGCAGAGTGGAAGAAAACTGGAGATTGAGACGAGCGAATCGACCGTCGTTGTCTATACTGGCAACTCTCTCGGCAGAGAGGGGAGACTTAGTTGTGGGAGAGAGTCTGTCCCCCATCTGGGAATCTGCTTAGAGACTCAAGACTACCCCGACTCCCCCAATTTACCAGAGATACAGACGAACTTTATCACCGCAGAAAAACCGTACCGTGCTTGGACAAGGTACCGTTTTTCTACCGATTAGGATGCGATGGGTTTTTTTACAAAAGTGTCCCAAGGGCGAGACCTAGTGCTGTTGTGGTTAGAAGGAGTAGCCAAATAGGGGTCACGTATTTTATCCACGTTGGGTAGTCGATTCTACCTATGGATAGCCCCCCCATGACGACGGCAGAGGTCGGGGTAATCAGGTTCATAATACCGGAAGCCGATTGAAAGGCTGTGACGACTAAACTCTTAGCGACTTCTGCAAAATCCCCCAGTGGAGCCATAATAGGCATCGATAACGTGGCGAGTCCAGAGGTCGAGGGGATTAAGAATGAGAGCGGTAGATAGAAGAGATAGGTGAAGACGATAAAGGGTATCTTTCCTAGACCCGCTAGAGATTTCTCTCCCCAGTAGAGGATCGTCTGAGTCATTCCTCCCGCGTCCATCACAACGGTAATACCCCTTGATAGACCTACGATAATGGCGACTCCGAGGAGGTCTTTTGCCCCAGCGACAAAGGCTGCTGCAATCTGCTTCTCCTTCATTCCGTATACTTTCCCACAGAGAATTCCTGAGACGAGAAAGAGGACTGTCATCTCTCCAAACCACCAATCTCCCAGTGCGACGGGGTCTCCTATTCCTGGGATTTTTGAAATGGCGTTATTGAAGTTTTCAAATATGTTGACATTGAATTTGTAGGCCCAAGGAATGACGCCTAAGACCATGATAAAGAAGGTGAGATTGAAGAGTCCTAAGACCAATTTTCTCTTTTTCGTGAGTTCTAGATCCTCTTTCGTTGCGTTTCGTGACTCGGCAAGAAAGTGGTTTTCATTCTCCTCTCTCATGTTTGCTACCAGAGATTTTGAGGGATCTTTTTTTACTTTGTCAGCGTATCTCATCACAAAGATAATGGCGATAGCTAGTTGAAGAATAAGAAGCGCTCCTCGAAAGAAGATTCCATCTCCTATCGAGATATTGGCAAATCCTGAGGCCACACCCGTGGCAAATGGGTTAACGGTAGAGTCCAAGACTCCTACCCCCGCTCCTAAAAGAATAGTAGCCACAGCGGTGACGCTGTCGTATCCTGCGGCGATAAATACGGGTATAATTAGCGGATAGAAGGCGATGGTCTCTTCTGCCATCCCAAATGAGGTTCCTCCCAGCGAGAAAGCGACCATGAGAATAGGGATCATGAGTCTCTCTCTTCCCTTTAACCTCTCGACGATATGGGCAATCCCCGCATTGATGGCCCCTGTTTTCATAATAATTCCCAGAAACCCCCCGATGACAAGAACAAAGAGAGCGATATCCAGCCCATCTGTAAATCCTAAAACGGGTGCATTTAGTATCTCCCAAACTCCTTGAGGTGTCGACTCAACGACGTGGTAGGTTCCGGGGATTGGCTCTGGTTTTGACGCCGTAGGGTCGACTAAATCGTACTGTCCAGCGGGTACGATCCAAGTAAAGATCGCCGCAACGATAATAATAAGAATTAGTATCGTATAGGCCGTTGGCATTTGAAATTTTTTTTCTAACATGGGTTCTCTCCTTGATAGATTCGTAAGAGTTGAAAATTGAAAGGTTAAGGGTACATCAACATTGTGTATACGTCAAGGTAAAATATCTTTTCTTCTGGTGCCTTTTCTAAATCTCTAAATCTCTAAATTGGAAAAAAAACTTTCGTAAATTCTAAGCGCTTGAGTCATATTTTCAACGGTGATACACTCGTTTGGTTGATGCTCTGTTTTTTTATCTGAGGGAAAAGGCGATACAATTATTAATGGATCTGGCGTGGGCTACCTTGCCACTGGAAATCGATTTTGAATCGAAGTCGTTTGCAATCTCCAGTGACAAGGGGATTCTACTGGAGAAATCCCCTTGTTCGTTAAAGTTTTATTAAATTATTCCTAGGTAGGGAGCAATAATTAAGATAGCGGTCGACGCTATCAGCATAGGGATTAATATTTTAAGTATAAATCTAAGATATTTTTGATAAGGAATATTGTATATGACTAACGCCCCTAAAACGACGGCACCAGGGTAGACGGCATTTGTGAAGTTTAGTCCTGAAGTGAATGCAGAAATTAATAAATTTTGGCCCCCTTCAACTCCTATTTTTGACGTTTCAAATATCCCCGCTGTTACCGAACCTAGTATCGGCATCGTAATACCTGAGACGCTACTAGTCGATTGTATGAAGAATCCTGTACCGATATAAGACCCTACAGAGGAGACGGTAAACGCCCAAGCGGGTATTCCTTGAAGCATTTCTTGAATCCAATAGACAAAAGTGACTGAGATTCCTTCCGTTTTAGTTCCCATTAAAATCGAAATTCCATTTGCCATAGATAAGACGATAACGACGCTGATAATATCTTTTACCCCTTGATTGATTTCGTTTATGAAGTCTTTTTCTGGAATTTTATTGATAATCGCCAGTAGGAAAGTTCCTAGTAGAAACACAATAGAAAATTCATCAAAATACCAATCACCAAATGGAGTGAGATTTTTCATTCCTGACAAAGGTCCAATAAAAGGGATTTGAGAAAAGGCAATAAATGGTTTCATCAGAAGATCTTGTAGTGTCCCATCTCCGTAACTCATCTCGTACCATGGGATATATCCAACAATCAATGAAATTACACATAAGGCAAAAACGACTAAGGATAATTTTCTTCTTGTTGTTAATTCTGGTAGCTCTTCGGCGTCCATTTTGGGGACTATGATATCCTCAACTCCAAAAATAACAGAATTTTTTCCATCTTTTTTGACTAAATTTGCGTATTTCAATAATCCAAATAATCCAACAATATAGAGGACTACAAAGAGAATCATTCGCAATAAAATTCCATCTCCTAAAGAGAGGTTTGGATTTCCTATCGCACCAATGGCAGCACCTGTTGAAAATGGATTGACAACACTCGCCATGTTTCCTATTGCGGAAGCGATAAATAGCAGGCCTAGTCCCGTTATAATATCATATCCAGCGACTAAAAATAAGGGGACGACCATGAGAGAGAAGGCTGGAATCTCTTCACAAAACCCGTAGACGGTTCCAAACACAGAAAAAATAAACAAGAGTATGGCGATAAGGGTATTCCCACTATATCTTTTTAATAATCTTCCAATCCCAGCTTTGAGCGCACCGACATAGTTTAATACGGCCAAAAAAGCTCCAGCAACCAAAATGGAAATACTAACAGGACTTGCTTTTTGAAATCCGACAACAGGAGCTCTCATGATATCCCATATTCCTGCTGGATTCGTCCCTGTTCCTTGCAATACATTTCCGCTAGAATCGAATGACGCATTAAAAATAACTGTTTTTATTCCATCTTTCACGATGACGACAGAACTTGGAACGATCCAAGTAAGAAACGCCGTAAAAATTAAGAATAAAAAAACAATCGTATATGATTTTACCATTTTTAACTTTTTCAAAAAAAATCTCCTTTTCTAAATCTCTAAATCTCTAAATTGGAAAAAAAACTTTCGTAAATTCTAAGCGCTTGAGTCATATTTTCAACGGTGATACACTCGTTTGGTTGATGCTCTGTTTTTAATGCCCCAGGAAGAGAGGGGCCAAAGGCAACACAGTTGTCAATGGCTCTCGCATAGGTTGCTCCCCCACTAGAAATAGGTTTTGAATCGAAGTCGTTCGTAATCTTCTGGTACGCATTCATTGCCCCTTTTACAATGGGAGAATCAACACTTAAGTAAATGGATCTTAGGTGGTCGTACTCTTCATAAGAGAAATTATATCTCTGACACGTCTCTTTTAGCAGAGAGATAATCGTCTCCTTATCCGAAGTCACAGGGTATCTCATATCGATAAAGAGAATCTCATGCTCCTCGGTAAACTCTATCTTTCCGAGATTGAATTTGAGTTCCCCCGAGACATCGTCTTTGAGTTCTCCAAAGATTGGTTCAGCAAATTTGTGATGAATGAGATTGTCACAGACAAAATCTCCACTATTTGTCTTCGTCCCGCTCTCGTTTAACGCATGAAGGTAGCGAATCACGGCGTTGATTCCTTCCTCTGGAATTTTGGCGTGAACACTCTTTCCTACTATCTCTATTCCGTTTTCATCTTTCGTGTACTCGTAGGAGAGTTCTTTCAGTTTTGATTCTAGTGTATCATTTAATTCGGTCTTAAAGGAAGAGGGAACACAGTTAAAGGCGTCTCCCCCTTTAAAGAGTAGTCCACTCTTGTTAGGAGCCACCAATTTACACTGCAACAACCCTTTCTCGGCGTAAACAATGGGAAAGGTAGAGTCGGGGGTAATCCCCATTAACGGCGTCTCTTCCTTTTCCAGATATTTTTCAATGCCTCTCCACAGGTTTTCTTCATCTGTTCCGAAAATAAACCGAATTCTATAGTTGTGAGAATGGCCTTGATCTAGCATGTTTTTGAGAGCGTGCATGGTTAAAAGCAGAGGTCCTTTATCGTCTGTTACCCCTCTTCCGTAGATATTTCCCTCTCTGATCTCTAAAGAAAAAGGATCGCTGTTCCACTTTGAGAGATCTCCAGGGGGAACCACATCGATATGACCTAAGACTCCAAATAGTTTCTCACCCTCTCCCACCTCAGCGTATCCGTAGTAACCCTCTGGATCTAAAAAGGTTTTCATCCCTAGTTCAGACGAAATTTTTAAAAATTCCTCTAGGGCTTTTTGTATCCCTTTTCCAAACGGACAAGCTCCTTCTCCCCCCTCTTTCAAGAGACTTGGAATGGCAATAACACGTTTTAAATGGTTTAAAAAACCCTCAGAGAGTTCGGTTGAATTTTTAAGCATACTCTATCTCCTCTCTTTGTACTCGTCGACATCTCTAAAAATCTCTTGCGTTATTTTCTGAAATCGACGTTTTAGAGGTA
>CAZATZ010000108.1:2302-6296 GCA_964488175.1 uncultured Spirochaetales bacterium | reverse complement strand
TCTGAGAGTTCGTCTTTTTTCTGAACGGAGGTGCGATACGTGTTACACGCATCCAACACGAGCCATAGATGACCCCCGATATCATCACTCTTCTTCTCTCTCTCGGGATCGAGACTCATCAGGTAGCGTAGAATCTCGATTCTCTCTTCTGGATCAAATGTGGTAAACTCGTGAGAATGGACATCAAAGATCTCTTTAAACCAAGTCGTTTTTATTTTCTTAAAGACATCGAGTGAGCTGAAAAGGTGTGGCTCTCCTTGTATTTCTACCGCCTTTACTTCTTCAAGTAGTGACATCACTCCTCCTTTCTATTAAGCACCCTGAGCTTCACCTCTCTGGGTAGTTTTTACCGATGGGTCTCTCTAAAAATCTCTTCGTTATTTTCTGAAATCGACTTTTTAGAGGTACCCTATATTTTGACTCCGTTCTCTCTCAATGTGTCAGGATCTAAGTTTTACGATCTAAGCGAGAAAATAACCTTCTCCTCTTGATTTCTATCTATTAAAGACGCAAAGAGAGAGATAGCTAATATTTTTATAGAAAATACTTTTACAGAAACCAAAGGATTCAAAAAAACAAGAGAATTCTATTTCATTTCAAAAAAAACATCGAATAAGAGTTTTAACTCTTATTTAGGATTGTGTCAAGTTGAGTCTCTTCAAAGAATAGTATAAATGGATGAGTCTGATGTTAAAGTAAAAAAAATTATTCAGAAGATTAAACACGTGCGAGAAAGTCGGGGATTATCCCAATTTGACTTGGCACTAAAAGCTGGAATGACTCAGGGGGTTTACTCGAATATCGAGCTAGGAAGGCACATCCCGTCGCTAAAAACCATCATAAAAATAACGACAGCCCTTGAGTTGGAGTTGAATATTGAGACTTTGAGTGATGATTCTCGAGAAGAGGCGAAGGAGAAAATCAAAAAATTAATAGATGAGTTGCTCTAATCTTGTGAAAGTATTACTGTAGATTTTTGCAAAGGCGAGTTACCCCTCTGTTTTCTCGTTCAATATTTTTTTCAACGCAAGAAGAGTGGTATTTTGAGGGTAGATCTCAGATGATTTCTGAGCCCAAATAGCCGCACTCTCGTAGTTTTTCAGTCGTAGATACCCTCGAGCCAATCCCTCGTAGATCTTGTATTGATCGCTCTCTAGTAGGTTTTGACGAGAGAGTAAAACCTTCAGTCCCTCGACCCCTTTCTTCGGATTTCCCCCCAAGGCCTTTGGTGTGTAGGTCTCTCCTCGAGAGATCATGATCAACGCATCGAGGTTGTTATTCTTATTCACCGCCTTTTTTAAACTACGTTGAACATTTAGCCCGTGGGTCATGGCGTACGAGAACGGTTTTAAGAGAACCAACTCCCCGTCTGTGGCTGCCTGAAGAAAGAGGATTTCACTCGACGCATTCTCTTTCAACAACGTCTCTATCTTTTCAAGAGCCATCTCGTAGTAGGTGATACTTTTTTTGAGTACGCTCTCTGGGTAGAGATTTTTTGTCTTCATCAACTTTTCTGAATTAATAAAGTCAAAGAACTCAACCGCTAACTCTAGATCATTCACCGCTTGATAAGAACGACCAACCCAGTACTCCAACCTCGCCTGATAGTAGAGTCTCTGTCGCTCTGTTTTCGCCAAATCTTTGACCTCTCTTTTTAGCGTAAAGTACTTTCGCTCCAGTTCTGAATCAGAGATTTTTTCTTGATAGACCTCTCCCTTAAAGGTCTCAACCAGAAGATCCAACTTGGGGTCTAAGAGATTTTTTTCTTGAGAGAAGAGGGGAGAGGTGGACAGAGAGAGAAGAGCGAAAAAGAGGGTAACAAAGAGCGTAAGAAATCCCCTTTGGCTAGAGTCGGGGACTCTTTTTAACGCAGGGGTGAAGAGTTGGTCTGCTTCGACTCCCTTACCTAGCATCTCAAAAATTATCTCGTTAGAACTATTTTTTTTACAAGGATTCTCTCTCATCACACCACTCCGTTTCTGTAAATTCGTTTCCGTAAATTTTACCAATGTTGTAAGGCAATATGATATCGATAATATATTTTTTCAATAGGCTCTTCTAAAAACTCTTCTCAGTGAGAGAGAACTTCTCATCAACCGTGTTTTTATCTCTTTCTATTTTCATAGCGAATATTTAAACGAATATTCAAGTAAAGAGTGGAAAAAAAAGTTTCTCTCTCTTCTACCTGTTCTAGGTTGGCGGGAATTATATCAAATTTATTGAGAAAATCAAGCCTCTTTCAAAGAAATTTTAGATACTGGCTCGCCCTCGTTTGAATCCGTGAAAGGAAATTTTTCTCCTCTTGCAAGAGACGGAGAATCTCCCCCTCTTCGTTGATAAAGGGTTTTTCAGGTTCAGGGTAATCGAGGTAGAGGTAGTCACTCTCTAAGAGAAGTTGAACGTTTTCGCTCCTCTGTGCCGTCGCCTCCGTCCAACTTAAAATCCGTTTTAGCCGAACTCTCTCTCGCTCCTCCCACTGAAAAAGAGTCTCTCGTCTCTGCTGAGAATCGTTTACCTGCACAATCTCTTGAAACGGTGGCTTCTCAGAGAGTTGTGATAACTCCTCCGCCAACTCGGACTCCCGCTTCTGTGGAATTCCCAGAAGAGATTGAGTTTGTGAGAGTTGAAAAAATGGCTGAGATATCTTTTCGAGTCCCTTTTGAAGTTGCTCTTTGTAGAGGAGCATCTTGTTTGTTGTGCGCAGTGGCTCTTGGTTGAGGGCGAGACTATCACCAAATTCGAGAAGGGGGTAGCGGTGAAAATACCCCTGCCACCAGAGAGAGAGGTCGTGAAAAATGGTGTGTCTTGCGTGTGTTTTACCCGGTGCCGTGTAAAAGTCGATTCCCGTTAAGAAAAGAGAGCCGCGCGTCAGACGTGTCGCAATCTCAAGAGCCATGATCGCAACAGAGCCGAAGGAGGGTAGCGAGATTCCTTCGAAAAGCCCACTCTCTGTCCACTCTCGGTGGAGTGCGTTGGGATGAAAGAGCGTCGCAAAGGAGCCTATTTCAACCTTGTCGATCCTCAAACTCCGTGGGTAGGTCGTTAGATCGCAGAAGACAAAAGCCTCCTTTTCAAGAGAGCGATAAAAATCGTAGAGGTTATAAAATTGGGACTCCAGATTGACGATAAAGTCGGGGGCAATTCCACTAGCTAAAAGGGTCGGAAGGGCGGTATCCACCGTGATGATGATGAGTCTCTTCTGATGTTCTCTCAAAAAGGGGAGATCTCTCTCGAGGGAGGTTCCCGCCCCTACGAGGAACAAGGGGTGATCCGCAGGGTGAAAGACCATCTCTTTCGTCAGAAGGTGGCGGTTTTGAACCGTGTTGGAAAACCAGCGATCCGCGTGATAATGGATCGTTTGTCGGTTCTGTCTCTCTCCCCGTAAGAGAGTCGTCGCTCTCTTCTCCAAGAGGAGGTATCTCTCTTTAAAGAGTTGAAATCCACCGTTAATCCCAACCGCCTTGACCTGTTCAAATCGCTCTATATTGAGCGACGACAAGACGGTCTCAAACGGATCACCCTCTTCGAGTCGGTAGATCTTGGCGTTGGGGTGATCGAGTTCTCCCTCTTGGTTGGAGAGGAGGGTTTGGTACATCAACGTCTGATCAAACTCGATTCCTAAAAGGTAGCTTCCCGTTCCCTCTATCTTCTCTAAAAGAGTCCGCCAACCGTACCCCAAGAGAGGTGAAAAAAAGAGATAGAGCGTATTCGGGAGAGGGGAGATTTTTTCAATCGCATCATCGCACTGTTTGCGCGGATAGTATCGGGAGTAGAGGTAGGTACCCTTGTAGCATAGAGTATCCCCCTCACGGGTTGAAATTCTCTGAAGTTCGTCTCCCATCGTCTCCCTTTGATATTTCAGAAGACTCCTACCCTCACGGACACCCCTAAAAAATCTCTTCGTTACTCTCTGAAATCGACTTTTTAAAGGTACCCTTACCCCGACGAGAGATTCAGTGTGTCGGACGATTCGCCGTTCTTTTTTGTTGTGTCG
>CAZATZ010000108.1:0-2202 GCA_964488175.1 uncultured Spirochaetales bacterium | reverse complement strand
CGGATCGAAAGAGAGTTAGAGGTACCTTAGGAGAAAAAACTACTGGGCAGGAGTACTCAGCGTGACGACAGCCTCGTCGTAGTGATTCGTAAAGGTCGGTGATCCTTTGACCATTTCGAGGGCGGAGGCACCGTAGCTACTCGCAAAAAGTTCATCGACGCGATCACTAAGAACCTCTTCATCTCCGCTATCCGTCCTCTCTTTGAGAACAAACAGAGTAAAAATCTCATTTCTACTAACGGCTCTTCTCTTCAACCCTGTCGAGTCGCCGACATTTTCTAGTGAAAATAGAGCTTGAAGAAACTCGGCATCTTCGGAGATTCCTTGGGTAAAAAAGGCGGACTCATCGGGGAATCCCTCCGATATTTTTCCGACGAAGAGTTCGCTATCTTTGTAGTTAAGAGAGAGGGGTAGACTCTCTCCTAAATGAACCTCTCCACTCTCTTGCACCGCCGCTTGAAGGGATTTACCCCCCTTTACCGCCGTATCAATTTTTTCAAAAAGAGTCGTGTAGTAGTTTGAAATCACGTCAGCTTCATTACGGTTGAGGTAGTCTCGAACCTTTTGAATAAAATCTTCACTCTCGTAATTTGGCGCTTCGATGGGGCGTACTAGGTGAAAAATAACGGTCTCTTCTCTCGTATTCTTAAGAACTGGATACTCATCGGAGGTGGTTAGGAGCGTCTCCGCCTGCTCTTTGGAGAGATCCATACGACTCTCCAGCTCGTAGGCGTAGACCGGACCGACATACCCCCCAGAGTTAGCCCACGAATCCCCAGAACTCTTGGACGCCACCTCGCTAAAAAGTGCGCCATCCTCTTTGATCTCTTTGAGCAAATCCTCAGCCGTGACGGAAGACTCCTTCGCAAGGGTAATTCTTTCGAGTTCGAGGAGTCTAAACAGCTCTTTGTTTTCTTCTACATATTTTTTGATCTCAACGAGAGGGTACTCGTCTGGATTGGCGTAGGCGTACTCGAAAGTTCGCCTCTCTCTTCCCATCGTTCTTAAGAAGTCTTTGCCTTTTTGACTTCGAAAAACTCCCATCGTATTATCTCTGTCGAATTGAGCGAGCATCTCTTGTCGAAAAACAGCCTCTTTTAAATTCGTTTTTTCTCTCTCGGAGATTATCCGATACGCCTCTGCATCAAATTTTTGTTGATCGTCTTGAAAGTAATCACTCACAATAATCTGAGCGACTCGCTGATCACTAACATTGAAGTTGATACTCTTGAGACGGTGAAGTATAAAAGTCTCCCTGAGGATTAGATCGTAGATAAAGGGGAGGAGGGAGAGGGGGTCTTGCCCGAAGGTACGACTGTAATTCTCTACGTATTGACCGAAGGGATTACTAGAAGTGTACTCGATTTTCTCTTTCTCATAAGTGGCAAAGAGGACTCCCCCCTTACTCTTCCCCCCGACAGAACCCATGACCGGCACAAGAATAAAGGCGACGGAGATAAGGATAAGAATGACGAAAAGAGAGATCGTAAACGCCTTGGAGTGGGCTGGTTTTTTTGCGGTTGTATGCTGCGATTCGTGATGCTTTGTCTCTTTTTGTTTTGCCCCGTGACTCGTTCCGTGACTCTCGGTTTGCTCTGAGGTAGACTTTTTAGGAAATTTGACAACTTTTTTCTCTTGATCGTTTTTCTCCATTAAATGGGTCCCCTAGAACTTTTTATGATGACTTCCGATAACTTCCTAAGGGTACCTCTAAAAAATCGACTGCTGAAAAGATCGAGTTAGAACTGAAAAAGGGTTTTTTAGAGGTACCCCTAAGTAATTTTATAATAACTTTCGACAAAAAATGTATATTCTTATTCTTTGAAACTGTCAAGGCAAGAGACCGCCCCTAGGGTTAAAACTTTTCCGCTACCAAGGTAAAAATAAGGGTACCTCTAAAAATCGATTTCAGAAATGACGGGGGAGTCTTTTTTACCTCGTGCTTGAATCGGAGTTTTGCCAAGATTTATCATCAAGATGTATCAGCGTGATTTGTCACCGAGATGTATCATAATGCAAAGTGAGTATTTCAGAGAAAGAATAAGAGTGCGTGGGAGATGAAAACGGTCTTTTCTAGAGAGATTCTTTGAATAGATATTCCTTAACCTCCCCCAAGCGAACAAGGAATATCGCTCTCTTTAGCGATAGGAAACGAAAAAAGATTATACCCCCATTTTTTGTCTCTCTTTTTGGGTTGTACAT
>CAZATZ010000107.1:0-6301 GCA_964488175.1 uncultured Spirochaetales bacterium | reverse complement strand
CTTTGGAGGACCCGATTCTGAATGGGCTGCTATGGAGCAGATTCTTTTCAAACTCTTTACAGGCGCTCAACGTGAGATACTGATTCAAAGCCCCTATTTCATACCGACAAAGATTCTCGCTCAAGCACTCAACGCCGCTGCGATTGCGGGAATCAACGTTCAACTGATGATGACAGGGGTAGCGGATAAGAGACTCCCCTTTTGGGCTGCCAACACCTATTTTCAACCCCTACTACAATCAGGTGTCAAAATTTATCAGTATAAAACTGGATTTCTCCATAGTAAAACCGTTCTTATCGACTCCTATATCAGTTCGATAGGAACGTGTAATCTAGATGAAAGGAGTCTTAAATTAAACTATGAAGTCTCTCTGATCAACTTCAGTGAGGAGATAGCAAAAAAACAGAGATCTCAATTTTTAAAAGATAAAGATAATTGTCATCAAATCAAAATCGAAGATCTAGCAACAGGGTGGAATCTAACGTGGATTAGAGACGCTCTCGCCCACCTTTTCGCCCCTCTTCTCTAGATATAATCCTCTCTAAAAAACAGCTCTTAACACCTCCATTTTCTCTCTTTTTAAATAAAAAAAAGAGAGAAAAACGAATTTTATCAATCCTCTCTTTTTCTTTTTACTATTTGATGTTAAAATGCAGAGCATCAAGATGATAAAATTACTCTCGGGTAGATCTGCTTAAAGAGATTTTTTAGAGGTACTCTTGCGAGATAGTTTTGAGTCGTTTTATCTTCTTAATAGAGTCACTTGAAGAGTCATTGAATAGAGTCTAAATTGTGGAAAACGTGTGGAAAACAATTGGTAAATCGTGAATATAAAAAAGGAAAAGAATTAGAGTTAAGGAAAACTAAGGAAAAGCTGGGAGGTTTTCCCAGAAGGTTTCCCTCTTAAAAAATCTAAATATTGGCTTCTAATTTTTTATTATATGGTAGAGTCTTCTAGCTTCTCGATATATTTCTAATTTCTTACTAAAATAGCTTAAAATTAACTTTAGAAGATGTTTAACAGAGAGAGAAGAGAGAATACCGAGTCGTGAATCGTTAGAATCAACATCGATTCATCTTCGTTTAAACACTTTTTACAGAGTGACAAATTTTTGAAAAAAGAGTTATCCTACTTATCGGCAGGGTTATTGTTATTATTACTTATTTTAAATTTAAAAGATAAAAACAACAAAGGAATGAGAGGTTTACATGAAATTTCGATGTGAAAAAAAAGTAATTGTCAAAGAGATTGAAATAGCAGCCAATGTTATCTCTGGCAAAAAAATAAATACTCCCTTAAATGTCTATTTAAAAGGAGATACAGATAGACTGAATATAAAGGCTACTGATTTAGAGATCCATTTTGAGGTAAATTTACCGCTACTGATTGAGGTAAATGGTGAGGTAACCGTTCCTATTGAACGATTTCTAAAGGCTTTAAAATCTTTTCCCGCCGGTGATATTCTCTTTGAGGTAACTGGTGATCTCCTTGAGATAAAGGCCGAAGGTAAAGACGTTAAATTTCATTTTAACTGTAGTGATCCTGAGACCTATCCAGAATTTAGGAAACCTGAGCAAGAAAATTTCTTTGATCTCTCACAAAAAGATTTTAAAGAGATGTTTAGACAGGTCATTCGATCAGCAGGAAAAGAGGATTCTCGATTTTTTCTCAATGGAATTTTTCTAGAAAAAAAAGAGCTTGGATTTGCGATGGTGACAACAGATGGAAAAAGACTCTCTTACATAGAAAAAGAGTTATCCGTCCCCGATTTTAAAAATGTAATTGTTCCTACTAAAATCTTTGAACTCGTTGATCAATTAATTTTTGGAGAGGGAAATATTCAAGTTAATATAGAAGAGAAGGCCATTTTTATAAAATTTGAAAATAAAAATTTCTACTCTACTCTCATCGAGGGAACTTTTCCCGATTATCGCAGGGGGATTCCCTCTGAAACAATTGACAGAATGGTTTTAAATAGAGAGTCTTTCATAGAGTCTTTAAAACGGGTCTCTATTATGGCGGAGGAGAAAACGGGACGAATTGGTTTAACTTTTTCAAAAGAGTCTTTAAAAATAAGAGGTAAAAAGAGTAGTCATGGAGACTCGTTTGAGATGTTAGAGGCGACAGATTTTCAGAGTGATGATGTCTCAGCTGAGTACGACTTCCGTTTCTTTTTAGACGCCGTTGGGGAGATGAAGGGTAAGGATAAGGTAGAGATTAATTTTGCCCCAGATTATAAGCCTCTTACGATTAAACCGTATCCAGAGGAAGATTATTTTCATCTTCTTATGCCGTTACAGCACTAAAGCGTCTCTTGAGAACTCTTTTTTCTAAAAGACTTTTAGAAAAGACGACGATGTTGTAACGAAAAAGATCAAAATAGAAGTTTGTAGAAGTAATTATTAAAATGGTAAGGATGAAGAGAGATGAGCCTCATTTCTGGGAAAAAAAAAGAAGCACCACCTAAAAAAGATTTAGAAGAGATACGTCTAAAAAGAGAGTTTGATGGCAAAAGAAAAAAAGTTATATCAGATTATAAATTTTTAGATCATAAAAATGGTCTTATATTAGTCCCTTTTGCGGAGTTATTGAACGCTCTTTTTTTAATTTTTTTTCAGTGCAAAGATAAATATAGTAGAATTAATAACCGTCAAAAAATTCTCTCTTTTATGGTGGAAATGTCCTTTCCAGAGTCTCTAAGAAAATACATAAAGGATTTAGGAGGACTACAAAAGTTAAAAGATTCTCCCCAATTTTTAACTGAATACGATGGGATTATTACCCAGAGTCGCTCCTCTCTTGTGAATTATCTTAATTCAAATATGCTGAACAATGTACAACTCAAAAATTTAATAAAATATTTCTTATGGTTTGAAGCGTTAATAAAACTGGATCTATCCGTTCTTTTACGCCACTTTGACGCCGTTTATCCGCAAAATCCTGAGGGATACCAACCTCATTTTGATACGGCAAAAGGAAAGGAATTTTTTAAAGATCTATCTATTTTTGAAAGTAATCTTCTTGCGGAACCTCTTCAAATGAATGAATGGGGTACTCTGCGGTTTGTTCTTAATCGCTTGATTCCCGATACCGAAATTAGAGAAGAAGCTTGGCTAAAAATGGGTGTATTATTAGAAGAGTGGAGAAGAGAGAAGGTCTTAGAAGTTCTGATCAAAGAGTTTAACGAGGGGGGGGGATTATATCCTAAAAAGCCTCTACCGGTCGAACAAGAGATGAAGGAGTCGGTTAAATCGTACGCAAAAAAACTACAGCATCTTGAGAACTCTCTACACCTAATAAAGAGGGAGAGAGAAGAATTTGAAAAAGTAAATATTATTAGAAATAAGCTTTTTCAAAAGAAGATTGAACCAGTTTTAAGACACTATACACGGGAAAATTCGCGTCTTCTCGGTTGGGCGTTTGGTTTACGATTTCCTTACGCTGATATTTTGACAGATATTCTCGCCTTTAATGCAGATTTTTATAAGGATGGTTTAAAACCCGTTATTGATATTCTTCTTTTAAAGGGGAGATGGAAGGACAAAGAGAGTCGCGATAAGGTCTCTCAAATAAAAATTAGAATTGACAAAAATATAGAGGCCTTTATTCATCTAGATAACTCTCTTCTTATTCACCAAAGACTCTTTGATTCTATTTTAAAGGCTCAAGAAGAGGGTAATAAGGCGTCGTTAAAATCATCAAAAAGTGCTAGTGCCGTCACCCATTTTCGTAATATAAATCAAGAAGCGAGAGAAGTTTTAATTACATACATTAAAGATATTACTCTTCTGGATATCGAAATGGCTGGGTTAAATAAAGATATTAATCTAACTACTGAGAATCGGTTTTTGAGTAATTGGAACTCTGTTCGTGAGTTCGATCTACCCAATAAAGAGAAGATCCCAACTGCGTTAAAAAAAGAGGGAGATAGTCTATTTTTGTATATTTCTCTTTTAAAGAATCAACTAGATAGATTGGAATAGAGAGAAAAAGGGATGAATCAAAATATCCCTCCGCGTCTACTGCTCTCTCTTCGTTCCGACTGGCTTACCCCTTTAGATTGGAAAAATTTAATCAATTCTGATCTTCAATTCCCTTATCAGATATCTTTCTCTCACCACCTTTGTCTTTTTTTACAAAACTTATCTCCTGAGGAGAGAAGAGGGTGGATTGAGTGGTATAATAAGGGAGATAGCTCGATCTATCTCAGTGAAAACGATTTTCCTAGGGAGAGTTTGATATCGTCGATTTCTCTTTTTCAAGAGTGGGATAGATGGGGGATTCGTCCTCTATATTATCGACAAGATTACCGAGAAGACTATCGACGAGACCGCCAGCAAAAAATTTCACAAAAAGAGTCCTTTTCACAAGAGACAAACGATCTCAAGAACGACTTGAAGAACGACTCGAATAATGACTTAGAGAATAACTTTCAAGAGAATCGCTTAGAGAGAGCAGAAAGAGACTCTCTTCTGAAGATCTTGGATCTTAAAGTCGTTGAATTAACAAATCCCCCACTTCGGTTACGGGGGAAGTTTTCGATACCTCTCCCGCCCTCCCCTTATTCTCGGTGGAGAGATTGGTTTGAAAGAGAGAGGAAACAACCGATACTGGCGATTGAGAGCGACGTTCGATCGCCGTGGTTCACTCAGTACCTCTCTTGCTTTTCACCTCTCTCACTCACCGATTTTCTCTTATCCAACCGCAGAGAATCGGAGATCTCTTCTCTTGTTATACCCAATGAAGAGGTGATTTCTCCCTATCCAGTAGAATTTTACGCCTCTCCTCCTGCGACACTTGATCACCTCTCTCACCTCTTTCAGTCGAGAAACGGCTCTTCTTCTCTCGAAAGAGACGTCAGAGGGTCTCTTCTTGACGAGAGAGAGGAGCTTTCCTCTTCTTCTCAAGGTCTCTTTTTTCAAAAATCGCATGAGACAAGAGAGCGATTTGAGACGTTTTGTCGCGAAGAGGTAGAAGAGGAGAGGGAGGACTCTCTCGATTGTCGCTCCGATCTCTGCGTTCTTTTCAATCCTCTCGATCAAAATCGTCGGGTTACCCCCTCAATTAGTGAAAAAGAGTGGGAAAAGGGTTTTTCGGGGAGATCTCACACTCTTTTAGTTCCTCCGATTCGAGGAATTGAAGTGATTTTACCTGTTGGAGAGGTGCGAGAAGAAGAGGAAAAAAGGGGTCAAGAGAGGGGGAAAATTCTCTCCTTTCAGAGTTCTTTACAGCCCTACGAGTATAAAGTGGCTCAACCAACAGAGTTTTTCAACGAAGAGATAGACGAAAAAGAGTTTCAAGAGGATTCTGAGTGGAGACTTACCCTTTCAAAAGAGAGAGGGGGACTCAGCGAGATCTCGTTTCGTGGGTCAGAAGCTGGGATCGAACGTGGGATTGAGTTTGGGACGAAATTTGGGTCGTGGGTTGATTCTAGTCGATATTGGCCCTTCTCTCTTCCTCTGATAGAGAGACCCTCTTCTGGAGAGCGGAGATCGTCGAGAAGATCGGGATCTGTGAGCGAGCTGTTTGCCCCATTAAAAAAGAGTCTCTTTTTTCGAAATAGACGGGAAATTGGATTGAGACAGATCTTTTGGGGGGAGAGGGGAGAGGCGATAGTCGAGACTCGATTTCTAAGAGAGATAGGTTCTAAGAGGGGAACAAAACCAAAAGAGGGGGAGATAGAGATCGCTCTTACCCTCTCACTCCCCGCTTCGATGAGGGGAGAGGAGTTTCATCAAATTTTCTTAAATCTCCCCTTCGCGTTGGCTCCTGAGAGGGTTATTTCGTATCAAAGAGAGAATTCTGTGACTCTTTTGGGCAGAGAGGGGGAGAGAGATCTGATTCTCTTTCAAAAAAGCGACTCGATGCTACCTCGAAAAAAGGGTCTCTTTCAGCCAGAAGATCTACGAAAGCGAGTTTTAGTCTGCGGAGAGGAGGTTTATCCCCTTCAGAGTGAGCATACTTTCGGTGTTCTCTGGAAAAATCGGGTTGAGGATTACGATCTCATGGCGATTTCACGATCGTATTTAACGCCCTTTCTGGTGCATCGAGTAGAGGGGAGAGTGCCAGGGAAGAAGGGACAACTTTTGAATCTCTCGCCAGAGAAAAAGGCGGAGGTCTTGTGGGAGTCTCTTTCAGAGGGTTTGAGTCGACTCTATCTCTTTCCACGAACACAAAAAGAGGAGCTGTATACCTTCACTCTTCCGGGAAAGAGAGTCCTTGAGGTCAAACTTTTTCAATCGATTTATGAGAAAGGAAGGGTCATTTCAACGAATCAACGAGAGATAATCTTAAAGACAA
>CAZATZ010000106.1:0-6327 GCA_964488175.1 uncultured Spirochaetales bacterium | reverse complement strand
CGACCCCTCTTCGACAAAGATGGCGGAGACTTCACCGCTCTTGTCTGCGACGATAGAGTTCTCCATCTTCATCGCCTCTAAAATCAGAATTTCATCGCCCTTTTCGACTTTATCTCCTACTTTCACCTTCACCGATAAGACGAGTCCTGGCATCGAGGAGGTCGTACACGGGGTGGTTATCTCCCTTTTTCCCGCCGAAGAGCCACCCGAAGAGTCCGCAGAACCCTCTTTAAGTTCCGTCTTCTTTCGTACGTTTGGTGTCATCTTTCCTTGAAGAAAACGGACACCCTTCTCTTGGCAGGTGGAGACGATAAAGACGTTTTCATCGTTCTCCTCCAATTTGTTCTCTTTAAGAATCTTTTTAGCGGCGTCAACTCCCAACTCTGGGTTGGCGTCGTTGAGATCAACTGGATTCTCCTTCGTGGGGGGGAGATCCATCTTCTGCGAACAGATATCGACCAACTCCTTGTCTGGCTCGACGGGAGTCTTACCGAAGTATCCCAAGACCATCTTTCCATACCCAGGGGCAATCTTCTCCCACGGCCCGTAAATGACGTTGTTAAAGGCTTGCTGAAAGTAGAATTGTGAGACGGGAGTAACGGAGGTTCCAAACCCTCCCCGTGAGACGGTCTCCGTCATCGCCTGCAAGATGGCGGGATACTTATCGAGTAACCCGTTATCGCGGAGCATCTCGGTATTGGCCGTCAACGCTCCTCCAGGAAGGGGGGCGAGGGGGCAGATAGGTTCGACGGCGACCGCCTCTGGTGGTAGCATGTAATCTTTCATGCACTCTTTAAAGATCTCTTCGACCTCATACATCTTCTTCTCATCGATATCGAGGGTGTATCCACTCCCCTTGAGCGCGTGATGCATCACCATAATATCGGGTTGGCAGGTTCCTCCAGAGACGGGAACCATTGAGAGATCGATCTGATCCGCCCCCGCCTCGATCGCCGACCGGTACTGATCGACGGAGATACCCGCCGTCTCGTGGGTATGGAAGACGATCCGAGCCTTATCTCCCACTATCTTTCTCGCTCCCTTGATCGTCTCGTAGACCTTCGAGGGGACGGCTGTTCCCGAGGCGTCTTTAAAACAGATCGAGTCAAAGGGGATATCGTTTTTGAGTATCTCTTTTAAGGTCTGTAGATAAAATTCTGCGTCATGAGCGCCCGAACAACCGGGGGGCAACTCCATAACGGTCACACAAATTTCGTGCTTTAAACCCATCTCGTGGATCGCCTTTCCCGAGTCGATAAGATTTTGAACATCGTTGAGAGCGTCAAAGTTTCGAATCGTCGTCATTCCGTGCTTTTTGAAGAGTTTGGCGTGTAACTTGATAATGTCACGAGATTGCGAGCTGAGTCCGACGACGTTAATCCCTCTCGAGAGGGTCTGTAAATTCGCCTCTTTTCCTGCGGTTTCACGAAATCGATCCATCATATCGAAGGCGTTTTCATTGCAGTAGAAGTAGAGGGATTGAAACCGAGCCCCTCCCCCCGCTTCAAAGTGGGTAACTCCTGCCTTGCTGGCGGCTTCGACTGCGGGTAAAAAATCATCGGTTAAAACTCTCGCACCGTAGGCGGACTGGAAGCCGTCTCGAAAACCGGTCATCATGTAATCTATTTTTTTTAAGGACATAGGATTCTTCTCCTCGCTTGAAGGTACCTCTAAAAACCTCTTTTTTATCTCTAACTTGATCTCTTCTTCGATCGAGTTTTTAAGGTACCCTTGGCTCTTTTAACATCGTTTAAACCGTCGTTTAAAATTTTCTCTCGATTTTCAAAAATCTAGAGCGGTATATTTCCGTGTTTCTTCTGCGGACGACTCTCTCTCTTTGCTCGTATTCGTTGTAGTGAGTAGTAGAGTTCTGATCGGGTAAAACGAGGATCAATGACGTCGTCAATCAATCCCTGTTCGGCGGCGAGAAAGGGGGTTCCAAATTTTTCTCGATACTCTTTGATCTTCTCACTTCGTTTCGCCTCGCTATCTTTCGCCTCGGCGATCTCCTTTCGGTAGATAACGTTGACCGCCCCTTCGGGCCCCATCACGGCTATCTCTGAGGCGGGATAGGCGAGAGCTCTGTCGTACCCTAAGCTCTTCGCTCCCAGTGCGATCCAAGCCCCTCCGTACCCTTTGCGAACAATGATCGATATCTTGGGAACCGTCGCCTCGGCGATGGCAAAGAGGAGTTTAGCTCCGTGTCGGATCACCCCTCCGTGTTCCTGCTTGACCCCAGGAAGATACCCCGGTACGTCAACGAGAGAGATAACCGGTACGTTGAAAGAGTCGCAGAGACGGACAAAACGAGCCGTTTTATCGGAGGAGTCGATATCCAAAACACCCGCTAAACTCTGGGGATTATTCGCAATGATTCCGACGGTATCTCCTGCGAGTTTCGCAAAACCGACGATCATACTGGTAGCAAACTCGGGGTGTATCTCTAAAAAAGAGTCGGTATCAAAGACGGTACCGATAATCTCGCGCATATCGTAAGCTTGACCGGGATCGACGGGTAATATTTCAAGGATCTTGTTCTCACCAGATTTCGAGTTGGAGTCGGATTTGGATAAGGGTTCGCTCATCTCTGCGTGGGGAGGAGTCTCCTCGCGAGAAGAGGGGAGGTAGCTGAGTAATTTTTTAACAAAGTCGAAACACTCTTCTTCGGATTGAAAACGGCGGTGGGCGACTCCACTAAGTGCGTTGTGTGCCTTCGAACCGCCGAGTTCGTTGTGATCAACGACCTCATTTGTCACCGTTCTGACAACGTCTGGACCCGTCACATACATGTAGCTACTTTTGTCTACCATAAAGACAAGGTCTGTGAGAGCCGGAGAGTACGCCGCCCCCCCAGCACACGGCCCCATGATAATGGAGATCTGAGGAATCACCCCCGAGGCGTGAACATTTTGTCGGAAGATAGCCCCGTAGCCACTGAGAGAGAGAACCCCCTCCTGAATTCTAGCTCCTCCAGAGTCGTTGATCTGAATAAAGGGAATTCGATTTTCTAGGGCAATTTTTTGTAGATCTGTGATTTTTCGAGCGTGCATCTCTCCTAGAGATCCCCCCAGAGAGGTAAAGTCCTGCGCCGCAATGGCGACGTTTTTCTCACCGATGGCGGCGAGTCCCGTCACGACACCGTCTCCCAAGGGACGATTTTTTTCCATCCCAAAGTCGTGGCTGTGGTGGGTGACAAATCCTTGATTTTCAATAAAACTGTCGTTATCGCAGAGTTGTTGAATCCTCTCTCGAGCGGTCTGCTTTGATTTTCCATGCTGTTGCTCTATGCGCTTCGCCCCAGAGGGTGAGAGAATTTGCTGTTTTTTTCGGTACAACTCGTTGATCAAAGGGGTATACTCTTTTTCCATTGAACAGGTCTCCTTGGCGGATCAAAAATCCATTTTATTGACAGTGTGACAGAATTTGTCACAAAAGTATTTAATACGGATACTGAGAATTTAACCTCTTGTCAAGGGGATGAGTAAGTTTGTAGGAGGAAAATGGATCTCTTCGTCTTAAATTTGACACCAGTAGAAAGGAGAGACAGGGAGAGAGAAAAGAGTGTTGAAGAGGTCGCCAGAGAACGGCGAGGGAGAGAGGATTTTTAGAGACACCTATCGGTGATAAAGTCTCGGTAAGCAATCATTTTTCGAACATTTGATTCAATCTTTCCAAGGAAATATGGTCCCCTTAAAGGTTCTCTTTCCTACCAACTCCCTCTCCTCCTCTAGGATCTCATCCCAAGGAAGACGTTTTGCCTTACTCGTCGGATTCTCTTCGAGGTAGTCGTATTTCATCAACAAAAGTTTTACCGCACTTTGAATTAAGACAAGAATACCACCGATTCCTGGCAGTAAAAAAGCGAATAGAATAGAAAGAATTCCATTTGAAATAATCAGTACCATTAACGCTAAAGAGAAGAAAGTATTGCCAAAAAAGAGAATGAAACACTTCCTCAATATCTTTCTAATATCTGTATCAAGAGAGGTAAGAATAGGATAGAAATATTGCAGAGAGAGAAAGATGGTGATCGTTATCCAGAAGAGGAAACTCATACTCATAAAACCGAATAAATTTCCAGCCCCACTATAAAATCGAAACCCGACAGAAATAATAAAGAGATAAAGAGAAGAGCCGACCCCTAGGAAAAGTCCCTGTTTCCAGAAATCTTTTACTCCCTGAATTAAAGAGTTCAATCTAGGAGTCTCATAATTAACGATCTCTTTGACATAGACGGACACACCCGCCATAAAAATAAAAAACAAAAAACAGGTGATAAAAAAGATTCCCGCTAAAAGAAGGGGGGAATTAAGGAGAAATCGAGAGAGAAAGAGAGGAATCCCGACGAGAACGAGACTGATTAGGTTGATAAATAAAACATGTCCAAGATTATCCCACGTATCCCAGAATGCTTTTTTCATGAGAAATCCAATCATATCTAAAACTCCTATTTTTTAGAGGTGTCCTTACGTTTTTAAAAGTGCCAGAAGCGTGCTACGCTCAACAATATCAACAGGGCGAGTCTCGATAAAGGTACGTACATCACCGGCACAACTTCCCGCTGTGACAAAGATGATTTTTTCATAGATAACTCCTATAAATAGGGAGTCGCTCTTAACCGCACTCACCGTTTTTGCTCTTAGAATAGAGTTGACATCTCGTAAAAAGATGAAGATGTAGTTTAGATCATCTTTTCTTGTCACAAGGTTGGCAAGAACGACAGTCTCTTTATCCATATCATCGTTGTTGAGAATATCCGTCGTGACGAGAGCACCAGGAAATATGCCGGTGATTATTTTTTCAAAGAGTACTCCTAAGTTCTGAAGAGTCGCATTGCAGTACTCAAAGAAGAGCGGGTTTTCTAGCATATCACGATACTGTTCGATCCGTCTGGAAACATCCTTGTAGCTAGGGACATTTCTATGAAGCTCAAACAGGAGTTCCATTCCCTCTTTTAGATTTTGTTCCTTGATCAGAGAGAGCGCTAAATAGTACCGCACTTCGATAGAGCTCTCATCTTGCATATCGATATTGGGAGAGTGCTTCAGCCCGCTACTTAAGACAGGAATTGCGGAAGAAAAATGTTCTCTTTTTACATGGACCTTTCCGAGTAAAACAGCCGATCGTGTCGACCACTCATCATCCTCGAGTAGAGGGGTAAGATAATCGCTTAAATCGAACTTCTCTTTGTGGGTCATACTTAACGAGTGAGCAAGGGCGTAGGTAACCTCTGGACCCGCTCCCCTCTCGTATTCTTCTTTAAGAGAAGGAATTGCGAGCGGATATTTTTTGACGTAGTAGAGAGCGAGTCCCCAATACCGTTTTCTTTTTTCAAAATAGCGTGACTGGTCAGTAATGAAAGAGAGATAATGGAGGGCGGTCTTATAATCTTTTTGCAGAAAGGCGATCTTTCCTAGATAAAAGGCTACCTTACTCTCTTCAACCCCCGTCTTAACACACTCCATAAGGAGCATTCTTGCCTTTTCATATCTTTCGAGGTAGATGAGAGAGACCGCATAATTCAAAAAGTGAGGGAGTTGACTGAAAATCAACGTGGGGGTTAAAAGAGCATCCTGTTCAAGATCTGCGTAGATATTAGAAGCTCCCTCGTAATTTTTTTGTTCAAAATAGAGTTCTGCCAGACGAAATAGATGCTTCTCCGAACGGGGAAACCGTTTTAGCATCTTTTGAGTATAGGCAATCTCCTCTTTTGCATCGTCAAAGTAGCGTTTTACCCAGAAATTTCTAGAGAAGGGTGAGTATTGACTCCAAAAGGTCTTCGCTTTGGGATTTGAGAGATTTTTATTCTCTCTCTTATCTCTTTTTTGCTCCTCGGTAAGACGAAAGGCCCCCTCTCTCTCCATTGAACGAGCTATGAAATGGAAAAGGGAGGTGATGGTTAGAGAGATAAAAAGAATGACAATCAAGGCACTAACCAAACATTTCCCCTCTTCTCATTCTCAACAAGGATAGCTCCCTCTCCCCTTATCCCTCTACCGGAAAGAGCGTTTGTCTAGATACGTTCTCCAAACCTACTTGTTATTCGTCTTCAGAAATTCTCATAAATATAAATTCAGAGATATCCTTTTATTATTGTACGGTATTTGAGCGAGAGTTCCCCCCTCTATTTTAAAAAATAAACGAAAGATCGCAATTTAAAGGGGATTAAAGTGGTCTTTTAAAATGAATCACGAGAGAAAGAGATCTTTTTTCATTAAAAAAATAGATCTTCTCTGGTAAAATTTTCCCCTGTTTATGTAGAATAAGAGTACGGTTTCTTTAACGTTGAAATCATGCGAGAAGTCACTTTTGGAATTTCAACTATGA
>CAZATZ010000105.1:0-6329 GCA_964488175.1 uncultured Spirochaetales bacterium | reverse complement strand
TACCCTAAAGAGAGATAACAAGGTTCCTTTAGAGAAATTTTTCATGGGGAGACTTCCTCTGATAAAACCGTTTATCTCTCCCCTCTCCCTCTCGTATCTTCTGGAAAAGACGGGTGAAAATTCTCCCCAAAAAGAGTCCTCCCAAGAGGAGTCCTAACCCGTTGGCGAGTAGATCGAAGAGATCGAAGGAGCGTCCCACTCCTACTTGGATATATTCTATCAGAAGACTGTAGAGAAGAATAGCGAAGAGAATCAGATCTCTTCTCTTTACTGGGTAGCCCAAGCGAAAACAGAGACCGATACAGCAGTAGGCGACGAGATGAGCCACCTTATCGCCGAGAGTAAAGGGGGCGATACTCTCCATCTTTACGGGGATTAAAGAGAGTACGGTGACGCTGACGAGAGATAGCCAGCTTAAAAATACCCAGCAAGCTCTTCGTAAAAGAAGAGTTTCGGCAAAAAACTTAAACTCTTCGAACTGTTTTGTCATCGCTTCGCTCCAAGCACTCTCTTACCGTATCTCTAGCCCAAATATCTAATGAAGTGTCTAATTCAAGGATCTAATTAAGAATCTAGCAAGGTTGCTAAAGGAATCTAGCACGATTTCTAGTCAAATTTCTACTGAAACTCCCATAAATATTCAAATACCTCTAAAAGTTATCTCCAAAGATTTTTTTTGCTATCGCATCATACAGACGTTTGGCAAGAGAGGTCGGTGAGAGGGGGGAGGGATTTTTTACTGGCTCCTCTGAGTCGTCTTCCACTCTCTTCTCTTCTACCTTACTGAGAGAGTCCTCAGGCGTATTTTTAACCGTCTCCTGCCGACTCTCAGATAAACTCTCCTGCTCCCGCTCTTGGGGTGCCTTCTCCTCTCTCGGTTGAATCGGCGGATCACTCTTTATTCCCGCCAAAAGAGCGGCTTCTGACGAAACCGCAGAGGAGTTGTCAGAGGAGTTGTTGGAAGAAGTGCGAGAGGAGTCAGATGAGACGTTAGACGAGGTAAATTGGGGTTTCACTTCAGCACTCGGATCGATCTTACCTTTTCGCACGGGAGAGAGAGTCGGTTTGATTGGTCTGGCTGGTCTTATCGGTTTTACCGGTCTAGAGAGACCGTGAATCGGCTGAATTTGACTCTCTCTCTCTTGACTCCAGAGAGAAAATGAGAGAGAGAGCAGGAGTACGAGAGAGAGAGAGACCTGAGCTCCTATTTTCATCGATTCGATTAATCCTCTTTCTCTTTCTCAAAGAAATAACTAACGGAGAGATCAAACTCAAGCGCATTGCCAAAAGTCGTTCCCCGTCCCATCGCCAGAGCATCGACTCCAACTGCGACCGTCAACTCCAGATTCTCAATCGAATCGACGTAGAGGGTAAACTCCGAACCAGTTCCTAAGTGAACTTGATCGGCGGAGAAGACACCCCCCACGGTCGTGAAAAATCCGACGTCAACAAAGGGAGCCATCACAACGGTAAAAAGCCCCTTCACTGGAATTAAATTAAAATAGAAAGAGGTGTTGAGAAAGAGTCCAATATTTCCTGAGAGAAAATTATTGGGAACTCCTCGCAGATAAAATCCCATATCAGTCAGATTTTTTTCTTGGCTACTGATAAATTTCACCTCATATCCGTACGCAATCGATTTTTGAGCAAAGAGCTGCCCCCACTCCGCCAACCACTCCAATGAGACCGCATTAGAGAGTTTATCATCCTGATCAAAAGATCTTCTATACTCCAATACGTTACTGAGAGTCAACCAGTCTCCGAAGTGGAAGTTGCCCTGTCGGCTAATATCACCCCACTGGAATTCATTTCTGATAGGAATGGTAACACTCTCTTTATCTCCTGTTGATTTGATTCCCGTCTTGACTTCTCGTTCATCTTTGTACCCAAAGTAGAAGGTAGGGAATAATTTCGCGCGGTAGACCCACTCCTCGCTCAGAAAATATCGAAAATCAACAGAGGCCAAAACGTAGTTATAAAAATAGTCGGAGACGACAGCGTTATTAACTCCTTCACGCTCAGTCTCTTCACGGTAACGATAGCGAAGTTCCGTATCCCAATAGGTCTCTTTATAACGTATATTCTTCACTTGAAGAACACCCTCTACCCGAGAGAGATAGGTCTTTGACGGCTCTTCGTAGTAGTCTTGTGTCTGCCAACTTGCATTCGCATCGAAGTAGATATCGAATAAATTCCCCCCGACGTTCGTCCAGTCAAACAAAAACCCCGCGCCATATCCGCTGTTACTATCGATCTGCGGATAGGGAAGAGGAAAGAAAGTTCCTGTTGGGATCAAATTCCACGTAACACTCACCTCTCGAATGTTGTTAACCGTCCCCCCCTCTTGGAGAGTCCAAGAGACCTCCTTAAATGATTTCGCATCGACTAAATCTTGACGCATGTCGTCGAGATA
The DNA here is from genome assembly GCA_964488175.1 of uncultured Spirochaetales bacterium. Classification (GTDB taxonomy): domain Bacteria; phylum Spirochaetota; class Spirochaetia; order SP-2023; family CAYRNA01; genus CAZATZ01. Next base: position 3,916 of record CAZATZ010000105.1, on the reverse strand, counting down.
CTTCTCCATCTCCTCTCTCGATGAGAACTCTTCTCGTTCCGAAAGATTTAGCCGTCGCATCACATCAGAGACCTCGGTCTTTCCCTCTTTAATCTTCTCAGGATCACTTGTGTCGGTATTGACCACCTTCCACTCAACGATAGCGAAGGTGGCGGTTTGTGCGCGAAGGGTGAGGGGTGTGAGGAGAAGAAAGAGCAGAAGAAGAGGCACGAATCCGCTACAACCTCCTACCATCTCTTCTTTTTTTATATCTTCTTTCATAATACCTCCTTTAAAAGAGGTTCTCTCTTAAAAAGAGAGCCTCTAAATAAATCGTAGTGTTCTTCGTCTGAACCCTCTCCGCTGGGGAGAGAGGTAATAGGAAAATATGCGCTAATCTTAAGAAATATTTGAAGGTTTGAATAGAGGTTTTTCAGAGAGATTGAAATCAATATTCGGTTTAGTGCTTTAACAAAAAAATAATTATATGAAATAAAAAGATGAATGAATTAAAAGATTTCGGGTGATCAACTCCGTAAAAAAGCGTGGGTTAAGAGGGTAGGAACGATGCTCATTAATAGATTATCGTAGTCGGTCGGAATCAGTTCTAAGAGAGTCGCCACAGCGGCCAAGAGAAGGATTTGCCAGAGGGCAAGAGGTTCAAGAAGCAGAAAATAGCAGACAAAGAGAAGGGTAAAACAGGCGAGGGAGGCGGGAAGGGTACGTCCTCCCGTCTTAGGAATCTCCCATCGATGGAAACTCGATCCGACGATACTGGCGATACTATCGCCAAAGCAGACAGCAAATATTCCGACCATCGCCGCCTCTTTCTCAAAAAAGAGGGAGCAGAAGACACCGACGAAGAGAAAGAGGGGGGCGAAGAGAAATCCCTCTTCTTCGTGGGGGCGGTGTACGTGCTGAATAATCCACGAAACCACTCCAATCTCCCCTCGGTGGAGTCGAAACCACTCTAGAAGAAGATAAAAACTAATTCCGAAGAAGACAAACAAGAGGGCGAAAAATTGGGAGTAGTGATAAATGAAGAGAGAGAGGGCGACGCTCGTGTGAAAAATCTTGCGTAAAACCTCTCTCTTGATAGTTTGAATTTTTTGTTCACTGAACAACGCATTAACTCCCTATCATCTCAATTTCCGCAAGAGTCCCCACGGGGAGACACTTAGGCTCTCGACAGACAGCCTTCCATAACCCAGAGAGTACCTTGCCAGGACCGACTTCATAGACGGCGTCAAATCCCTCTTCCATAGCCTTTTTTTCAAGATCGACCCAGCGAACAGGTGAGACAACTTGGCGATAACTAAGCTCTTTAAGTGCGTCGCTCTCTTTTAACAGATCTCCCGTTACATTTGAATAGAGCGGTTTCGTTGGTTTCAAAAAGTCGATCCCATCGAGAACCTCTTTCAACCTATCGGCTGCCTCTTGAAGGAGAGGGGTGTGAAAAGGGCCTGAGACCTTCAAGGGAATACACCGTTTTGCCCCAGCCGAGGATAACCGTTCGACGACCTCTTTTAATGGAGCGTCCTCACCAGCAATGACGCTCTGAATCGGACTGTTGTAATTCGCAATAAAGACGTTTTTGTCTTGAAATTCCTGTAAGATCTCTTCAATTTTATCGCTCTGAAATCCGATAACAGCGACCATTCCTGGAGGAGTCCCCCCACTCTTTCTCTCGAGTTCCTTTCCCGCGTCATCCATAAATTGACCGCGAGATTTCGCAATTCGAAAGAGATCTTCTGTGGTTAAAACACCCCCGTTCCACAAGCCAGCGTACTCTCCTAGGCTAAACCCAGCACAAGCCGTCGCCACAATGCCTCTCTCTTCAAGAGCGAGAGAGGTCGCCACATTGATGAGAGTAATGGCGACTTGGGTATTTTGGGTCTGTTTGAGTTCCTCTTCATCCCCTTCAAAGATCAATTTTTTAAGAGACATCCCTGTGACATCACTCGCCTCTTCAAAGAGTTTTTGTACAGAAGGAAACGCATCAAAAAGATCCTTGCCCATCCCGATATACTGCGCACCCTGTCCTGGAAATAAAAATAGAGTCTTCATCCTCTCACTTGCCCCCTCTCTCCAACGTTCCACTTCTTTACATTCTCATAAGAAACATTCTCAAAGAAAAAAATTTTTATGATAATATCAAAGAATAAAAAAAATATCATCAAAATAGAATTAAAACTGGTATCAAAATCGTATTAAGGGGATCTCTCAAAGGTTGATTTCAAAAATAAGGGAGATTTAAGAGAGCGATTTGGAATTAACGCTGAGGAGAGAACGAGTAGAAAGAAGTATGAAGAAAAGTTAGGAAGAAATGTGAAAGGCTACCTCCGAAGTTTATAACGGAGATATTTTTTTGATATTTGATAAGGGTAAGGAGGTGAGAAAGAGTCTTTTAGAGGTGCCCGCGAGTAAATGATCTCAGATTACTACTATTAGGATTCTCTGATAATTTTTCTAACGCTCTCTTCTCGACCTGTCGTATCCTCTCCTTTGAGAGTGAGAGTTTTCGGCTCAATTCACTCAGTGAGAGAGGAGAGTGTTCGTAAAGACCAAACCTGTAAATGATGACGGTTTTTTCGACAGCTTTCAGAAACTCTAACGATTTACCGATTTCACGGGTTAACTCATCCATTTCAAATTCTTGATCTGGCTTCATTTTTTTTTCATCGCCGAGAACTTCATGAAGAGAGAGATTTTCATCGATAGAAGAATTTTCCAGAGAGGCCATCTCTCCTGTAATATTGTAAAGATTTTTTAAGGTTCGCTCATCGGTACCTAGTTTTTTAGCAAAGTGTTCGAGCCCCTTCTCGCCCTCCTCGCTATCTCTCAAACGATTTAATTTTGTGACTAATTGGAGTACGTTGTTGGGAAGACGAATCAATCGTCGCTGCTCATTGAGAGCCTTTAAGATGGCTTGACGAACCCACCAAATAGCGTAAGAGATAAAGACGAAATTTTTAGAGGTGTCAAATTTATCAAACGCATTGATCAACCCTAAATTTCCCTCGTTAATTAGATCTTGAAGGGGTATATTATTGTAGTTGTACTCCAGTGCAATTTTAACAACGTATCGAAGATTTGATCGGATGACGTCATTTTTTGCCGACTCATCTCCCTGTTGACCCTTAATAATCTGGGCTCTCTCTTCCTCTCTCGTTAAAATTTTCACCTTCTTCAACTCATTTAGATAAGAACTAAGCGAAATATAATCTTCTCTTTTTATTTTATAACTCATTGAAGGTAACCTCCTGGTCCAGAAAATATAAGCCCTGGAATCCGTAAACCAAAAAGTATAAAACATAATTGTTTTACTTTTTAGCATAGTACTATAAGTAATGTGATGGCTTATTGTTTTTTTAATAAATTCTCTTCTATCTCAATTACTATCGTACAAAAGCAGTGTTTTAATTAATGATTTATGTATGAAAAAAATAAGAATAAATTTCAATCCAAAATACAAATTTACTTTATTTCTTTAAATTCTTCATGCCTATTTTTAAAAATATGATTTTTATTATTTTTAGAGTTTAAAATGGAAATAAATGGTTAATATATACAGTAATACTTTTAAAATTTAAAAAATACATAAATATTTTTTGTATATTTTATATATTCTTGAGTTCTAAAAAAGTAGAATTTTTTATGATTTATTCTCCCTGCCAATCTTTTGTAGAAAAAAATAATTTTATATTCGTTACGTTTTCCACTCCTCTTTTTTTTGAACAAATGGAAGTAAATGGAAGTAGAAAATTTCAAAAATAATTCATAAATAGAATAAAACCCACCTTTTCTACCCCTTTCTTTTTTTCTTTAGTCCGTCTCTAAAAAGTCGATTTCAGAGAATCTCGAAGAAATTTTTTGTTCAGTCAAGGAACTGAAAACGGAGTTTATTCCAAATTTACCACGGGGATACATAGGTATT
>CAZATZ010000104.1:0-6422 GCA_964488175.1 uncultured Spirochaetales bacterium | reverse complement strand
CCTAACGTTGAAAGATATTTATCTAGATACTCCTTCGATTTTGCTAAGTCAAAGGAGGGTCTCGTGTAGTCAATTTCAAACTCTGTTCTAGCGAGAACCGGAGTTAGAGTCGAGGCACAAACCGTTCCATTGCCACTTAGTACAATGGTTAAAAGCTCCTCGGGATTGACGGCGTAGTAGATGGCCTTTCTGAGATCTTCATTCATGGTAGGTCTATCTCCCCCAATCCCTAAATTAAATCCTATGTAGGTAACACCATTACTTGATCTTGCGATGAGATTAGTCTTCTCGCCGTTGGCGATACTCTCTCTCGAGTCTGCTGGCAGACTGTAAACCATATCGACATCACCCGATTGAAGAGCCAAGACGGCACCAGATATATCGGGAATAATCTTAAAAATAATATTTTTTACCTTCGCTTTGTCGTAATAATATTCATTTCTTTCAAAGAAAACTTCATTCTTTTGCTTGTCTATTTTCTTTAAGACATAGGGGCCACTAGAGACGAGTGTTTCTATATTCGTTGCACTTCCGTACCCCTCTCCTACCTTTTCAACGACCTCTTTACTAACGATACCTCCCGATGTGTGAGCCAACATGTTATATAGCTGTCCATAGGGATCCTTTGTTGTTATTTTGACTATCTCCGTACCAGGCATTACCGTCTCTAAATTAGAGAGAACAGCGTTATCAAGATCGCTTGTTTTCAGTAAATTAATTGAATCAATAACTCCTTGAATGGTATAGACTCTGTTGCCAGGCAAATCGGGATTGGCGGCTCTTTCGAGTGAGTATTTGATATCTTTTCCTGTTACAGGGGTGCCGTCACTGAATTTCGCATCGGGTCTAATCGCAAAGAAGAACTCGGTCTGGTCGGGAGAGTACCAAGAGGTGGCGAGACCCTCTTCAATCTCATCTTCAGGACTTAGGTTGACAAGTCTAGCGTATAGATTTGTGAGTATGGAGAAAACAGTACCGTCGTTGGCTTTCGCTGGATCAAAAGAGGTAAAGTTAAGCGTCGTGTGAGCGACATAGACTGGATCGACCTCATTGGATTTACCAGAGGACTCACTCCAACTTAGATTCTCTAATGTAAAACTTCTGGATTTGCTAAGGATAACGCCCTCTAAACCTTTTGATATTCCTAAGGTTTTTTGAGCATAGTAGGCTGGGATAATATAGGCTTTTTCATTGATGATTCTTTCTACCTCTCTGTAGGAAGAGATAAACTCATCACTACCTATTTTCGCCTCTCTTCCTCTCTCTAACGCCTCATCCAGTTCGGGGTCATTGATACCGAGTCTATTGTAATCGCCATTTGAATGAAAGAGAGACATAACGGCGTAATCGGGGTTTCCTGTTACCGTTGTCCATCCTGTCACATTGATATCAAAACTACCGTTTTCTAAATCCGCTAAGTAGGTACTATAGTCTTTTTTCTCGATAATCTTGCTCGGAATACCCGCTTGGGTAAGCTGTGATTGAATTACCTGTGCAGCCACACTCGTTGTGGTTATCGTTAAGATTTTGATCGGTTTGATCGCCGCTTGAGTTCCCTTATCGCTGCCTCCACACCCGACGAGAAAACCCGTGATTAGGCTAGAAAATGCTAAAATTTTTAAAAATGACTTCATGATACTACTTCTCCTTTGTACTGTTTGAAATGATTAATTCCCTGAATAATATTATAAATAACCGCAATCGTAAATATGATCAAGATTCCTTTAAAGGTATTGTTGCCAAAAAAGAAACGGTATCCTAAAAATGAATAGAATGAAAGACTCCCGAGGGAGATTATGATCGTTGTGAGCCAGACTTGCGTGCCGTGGATATGAACTGATGAGTTCTTTACCCCCCGATGATTTTTTGTCTCTCTAGAATACTCGATAAGGGTATCTAATAGCTGGTTGAAGAATACTGTGAGTAAGATAAGCAGGTTTAGTGTGATATTTCGATTTATCAAAATACATAGAACGAGTACAACAAGTAGTCCTATTCGATAGGATATTTGAATAGCGAACGATCTCTTTTTGATTAAATACGGGATTAACAAAATCACGGGGATAAGAGATTCTAATCGATAATCAAATGTCGTGACAAGAAAGAAAGAGAGAAAAATATCCCTTATGAGGGGAACAGAACTCTTAAACTCCCTCATTTTGTGACTCCCTCATTTCTAATTTGCCTTCTATGATCTCTTTATATCGATGACACGAAACCATGTGTTCTGAGTGGACATCTACTAGCTGAGGAGATGAACTTCGGCAGTGATCGGTAGCAAAGACACACCGAGAAGAAAATAGACACATATCCTTCGGTTCGATAGGCGAAGAGATCTCTCCTTGAAGAAGAATCTCTTCACTCACTACATCTATATCTGGTACTGGAATCGCAGACAAAAGAGCCTTTGTATAAGGGTGAATTGGATCGCTAAATAATTGATCTGGAGTGGCCTTCTCTACAATTTTTCCAAGATACATCACTGCGATTTCGTGCGAGATATGTTTTACGACAGAGAGATCGTGGGTAATAAATATATAAGTGATATCTAGTTTTTCTTGTAGGTCTTGGAGTAGGTTAAGAATCTGCGCCTGTATGGAGACGTCTAAAGCGGAAACCGGCTCATCACAAACAATAAATTTGGGATTGATAGAGAGGGCTCTGGCGATAACGGCTCTCTGTCTTCTACCCCCGTCCAGCTCGTGAGGATAAGAGGTGCTGAGTTGGGGGGAGAGTCCCACGAGTTTCATTAATTCTTCAACTTTCTCCCGTCTCTCAGACTTCGATGCGTACAGATTGTGAATAAGGAGTGGCTCTTCGATGATCTGATAGATATTTTTTCTAGGGTTAAGGGAGGCGTAAGGATCTTGAAATATCATTTGCATTCTTTTTCTAGAATCTCTGAGTTCCTTCTTGTTCAGACTTCTCATATCGATTCCGTCTATTTCAACGTCACCTCCTGTGATGGGAAAAACTTGTAGGATTGCCCTTCCCGTCGTCGACTTCCCGCACCCCGATTCTCCTACGATTCCTAGCGTTTTTCCTTTTTTTATCTCAAAAGAGACTCCGTCTACAGCGTGTAACATACCAGCGGGGGTATTAAAATGTTTTTTTAAGTTTTTTACCCTAACAACGACTTCACTCTTATCTTTATCGACGTCGTCTTGGTTTAATTCTTGGTTGTTCTTCATAAATATACTTCTTAGTCGTTTTGCAGAGGATAGTGACAAGATACCACGTGGCCATCTTTCTCAAATACAGTTGGTTTTTTAGTCGTGCAGAGAGTCTTTGCTCTTGGACACCGTGGCGCAAAGCTACACCCACTTGGAAGGTTGGTAGGATCGGGCGCGTTTCCATCAATGGGGATCAATCGATCTACTTTTTTTGTGATTGAGGGAATCGAGTGAAATAACCCCTTCGTATACGGATGCTGGGTTCCTTTAAAAATATCCCTGAGACTTCCACATTCCACAATTTCACCCGCATAAATGATGCCAACCCTATCGCAGGTCTTCGCAACAACCCCAAGATCATGGGTAATCATTAGGAGAGAGGTTTTATACTCCTCCTGCAACTCCTTCACCATTTTAAGCATCTGTGCCTGTATCGTTACATCCAGTGCGGTTGTTGGTTCATCCGCAATCAGTAGCTTGGGTCGACACGCTAAGGCGATAGCGATGACGATTCGTTGTTTCATTCCGCCTGAAAATTGATGCGGGTACTCTCTCCCTCTCGCTGGATCTATTCCAACGGTTTCTAGCATCTTTAGGGCCTCTTTATTAGACTCCTCTGAAGATAAATTTCTGTGAAACTTAATGACCTCTTCGATCTGCGAGACAACGATCATTCTTGGATTCAACGCAGTCATCGGATCTTGAAATATCATGGAGATCTCGTTTCCTCGGATCTCTCTTCTTCTCGCCGATGATGCCTCTAAAAGATTTTCATTATTAAAATGGATGGCACCACTGACTATCTTACCAGGGGGATCAGGTATCAGTTGCATGATAGACATGGCTGTCGTCGTCTTTCCCGCCCCCGTCTCTCCCACGAGACCAAAACTTTCACCTTCAGATATCTTCAAGGATATCTTATTTAGAGCCTTTACGACTCCGTGATCTGTCCTGTAATGCACGCTTAAATCGCTGACATTAAGTAGATGATCTTTTTGGGACATAAGATATTTCCTATTGGGTACCTCTAAAAAAACCCTTTTTCATTTCTAACTCGATCTTTTCTGAAATCGACTTTTTAGAGGTCTCCTATTTTAATTTTGGATCTAAGGCATCCCTTAATCCGTCTCCAAAGAAGTTGAAAGCTAAGACGACAGAGACAATCGCCAATCCTGGAATGATCGTTAGGTAGGGTCTCTCTATAAACTGCTGTCCCTCCGCTAAAATTCGCCCCCACTCAGGAGTCGGCGGTTGTACACCGAGTCCCAGATAGCTTAGACTCGCTGTCGCAATCACGGCGGTTCCTATTCCTAAGGTAGCTCTGACGATGACAGGAGCTAGTGCATTGGGAATAATATGTAGTAGTATGATTCTTGCGTTTGTGGCTCCACAAACCATGATCGCTTCTATATACTCCTGATTTCGAATTTCAAGAACAGAGGCTCTGACAATTCGGGCATAGCCAGCAATCCCTCCGATGCTGAGTGCGATCATTAGTGTAAAGATATTGGCACCAAACGAGGCAACGATAGCGATAGCAAGTAGTATCCCCGGTATGGCAGAAAGCATGTCCATCACTCTCATAATGATATTGTCTAATACGCCCCCGTAGTAGCCAGAGATAGCACCGAAAGAGCCTCCAAGCACGATGGCGATAGAGGTCGAGATAAGACCAGCTAAGATCGATATTCTTGCCCCAAAGATGATCCTAAGAAGTACGTCTCTCCCCAAGGAATCGGTACCAAACGGATGTTTGAAACTAGGGGCTAACAACCTCTCCATACCGTTGACCGTAATCGCCTTTGAATAGTCTAAAAATAACGTGGCAAAGATTGAGAGTAAAATCAGAAATATAATATAGGACATGCCGAGTATCGCAAGTCTATTGCGAAGTAATCTGATCCAGACGTCTCTCCATAGTCCACGGTGTTTGACCTGCTCTAACTCCTTATCTCTTCGGAGAAATGAGAAGATATTTTTAGAGCTAATTCGTCTTTTTGAAACGGGTTTTGAGTTCATATTTCTCACGACTTTTTATACTGCGATCTTATTTTAGGATCTACGACCGCATAGAGTAGATCCACCAATAGATTGATAATACTGATTGTAATAGCGATATAGACAACACCCGTCAGAATAAGTGGGATATCAAAATCGTTTTGAGCGTCGATTATCCTAGAGCCTAATCCAGGCCAAGCAAATACCTTCTCGGTAACCGCTGATCCCCCCAACATCCCTGCAAATTGGAGTCCTACAACCGTTATGATGGGGATAAGAGCATTTTTGAGAGCGTGCTTTAAGATAACGGTTTTTTCTGGTAGCCCTTTTGCTCTCGCTGTGGTCATGTAGTCTTGTCGAATAACTTCTAGCATCGAGGATCTCGTCATACGAGCCGTACTCGCCGCAAGAGCTGTTCCCAGAACGATGGCTGGCATAATATAGCTCTTAAGATTTCCCATCTGATAGAGAGAGGGGAGCCACTCCAGTTTAACCGAAAAAAAGAGTATCATCATAAGTCCCAACCAGAAGTTAGGAATTGAGATTCCAAGAAGGGCCGTAATCATACTCACATTGTCGAAGATCGAGTACTGCTTTGCCGCCGATATGATTCCCGCTGGAACCGCGATAATCACAGCAACTATCATCGATATAATGGTTAATATCAGTGTGGCAGGAAATCGGAGTAGAATTTCCTCTAAGACATCAACGTTTCCTCGATAGGATTCTCCGAGATCGAAGGTCACTAATCCTTTCATGAAACTCAAATACTGCTCTAACATAGGTTTGTCGAGTCCATATTTCGCTCTGAACTCTTGTATCTCTTCCGTGCTTGCGTACTCACCCAGTATGTTGGCGGCGGGATCGTTGGGAGAGACGGAGAGAATGAAGAATACGATAAAAACGACACCGAAGATGACGGGAATTAAAAGCAAGATTCTTCGTACAACATAGCGAACAAACATATTTTTTTTCATGGTTGTATTCTCTTTTTTTAACGACCCGTGGTGAGAGGTACCCTTATTCCTTTCGGGGAATATGCAAATCTACAAGTATTAAATGTTCTTTTCTAATTTATAAAAGTTTATCAAATTTTACTAAAAGACTCTACCTATTCTAAGCACAGTTGCAAGTTTTTTTAAAATATATTTTTTTAAAAGATGTTAATTTCATTGATAACAGAGAGATTTACCTCCCTTCGTCGGCATGATAGCATGATAACGAGTGACTCTTTTTCCGCTAGCGTATGTG
>CAZATZ010000103.1:2013-6497 GCA_964488175.1 uncultured Spirochaetales bacterium | reverse complement strand
ACCCACTTTACAACCCACATTACACCTTTAAGAGAGGCTATTTTATGAAAAAAAAATTTTTATTTCCCCTCATTTTTTCTCTTACGTTTATCGTATTTTCCCAAGAGCCTAAAGAGAATACCACTCTCCTCCCTGTTGAGATCGCTACCCAAGCCGAAAAGAGTGCGGCTGGGTATCAGAGTATTTTGCCCGAAGAAAAAATCACCGTAGGTGGATTTGGAACTCCCCTCTTCTCTTTCAGCTCCATCAACGGAGAGTTCGCCTCTCTTATCGGAGGGGGGGGTGCTATCTCCCTCAACAACTTCTGGATAGGTCTCTACGGAATGGGCCTCGTCAACCAGATTGACAACGATAGCGGAGATCAAATCATCTTCGGTCACGGAGGCTTCTGGTTTGGATACACCTTTTTACCCGACTTCTGGGTTCACCCTGTCCTCCAATTACAGATAGGAGCGGGGGGCTACACCCCCTACAACGGAACCTCCGCTTGGATTCAAGAGAAGACTTTTTTCGTTATGGTTCCCTCTCTCGAGGTCGAGTTTAATTTCACCCGTTTTTTTAGACTCGGTCTCTCTGTCAATTATCGCTACGTCGCCGATTCGAGCCTCACCATCACGGGAAAAGAGTTATCCTCTTGGGGGGGCGTTCTCGCCTTCAAGTTCGGATACTTCACTCCCTTACGCCAAAAGAATGGATAGAGATAAAGAATGGATTCAGGTGGCGAGGAGTTCGAAAGAGCGAAGAGATCAACCCTCTTTCATCTCCTCCTTTATCAACCGTTGATCGAATAAATCCCGTGTCACATTTCGGCAGGCGAGTCTCTCTCTGATCTCGCCCCCCTCTAAAAGGGCTATCTCATCGGCGAAGTCGAGGGCGTGTTCGTAGGAGTGGCAGACGAGAATCACAGTCGCATTCAGCGAGCGAAAGATTCCTTTTAACTCCCCTTTTAACTCATCCATCGTCGCCGTATCTAGGCTAGAAAAGGGTTCGTCTAAGAGAAATATATTCGCCTTGATCGCCAACGCCCTTGCCAGAGCCACCCGCTGTTGTTGTCCCCCCGAAATTTGGTGGGGGTATTTTTTCTGCTCACCTACGAGGTTGATAAGCTCAAAGAGTTCATCGACCTCTCTGGCTCTCTCTCTTCGCTTCAATCGGTTTAGACCAAACCCAACATTCTTAGCTAAGTTTAAGTGGGGAAAAAGAGCGTAATCTTGAAAAAGAATTCCCAGCCCTCTTTTCTCGGGAGGGAGAGAAAATTTCTCATCGCAGACGCACTCCCCTTTCAAGAAGATCTCCCCTTTTTGGGGGTGGCAAAATCCACCGAGTAGTTTTAAAATCGTTGATTTCCCGCTCCCAGATCTCCCGATAAGAGCCAAAATCTTCCCCTTCCCGACGGAGAGGGAGAGAGAGGAGAGGGTCGGTTCTCTCTTACCGTAAGTAAACGAGATCTCCTTTAACTCAATTTCATTCATAGGGGTACCTTTAAAAATCTCTTCAACCTAAATTAGCCTACAAGATCATTTTCTTTTTGAAGTCGCAATCGCTCGATCCCCAACAGAATGGGAACACAGAGAAAAATAATCAACAGAGAGGGCAGAGCGCTCTGCGTCAGCCTACCATCTTTTGCGTACTGATGAGCCAACGTTGCCAGCATCTGATAATTGTAGGGTCGTAAATTAACGGTTAAAGAGAGTTCTTTGGTAACCTCGACAAAGATGAGTACGAACCCACTCAGAAGAGAGGGGGTGATTAAGGGAAAATCAATCACAAAGAAGGTTCGCAAAGAGCTCGCCCCCAGAGATCGACTCGTCCAGTGATACTCTACTCCCATCTTGAAAAATCCCTCTTCTAAATTCTGATTTGAGAGGAGAAAGAAGCGGCAAAGATACCCGATCATCAGTATCCAAAGACCATTGAGAGAGAGAGAGTAAGAGAGGTGTTCATTCCACCACCCCACCGATAAAAAGAGACCTAAGGCGATAATACTACCAGGAACGGCGTACCCAAGCATCGCAAAACGTCCATACGCAAGAAACCACGGAGGATGGAAGAATCGGCGACACTGAGCCACGACAAGGTTGAGTGCGACCAACACAGAGGCGGTGGTGAGTGCGAGAAGAAGGGTGATTTTAGTCGCATCGGCTATCTCATTCCAGCGGATTCTCTCCCAAGAGAGAGAGAGCCAGTAGAACTCTTGCACGAGGGGAAGGACGAAGGCGAAGAGGAGAATCGTGCTAAAATATCCGACGACGACTATCTCTCTCTTGGCTCCTAAAGGAAATCGAGAGAGAGGAACTCTCCTCCTCTGACCTCCGATAAACTCTCTTCTGCGAGTCAGCGTTTTGATTAAGAGAAAAAAGAGGACAAGAAGAAGTAGTAAGGCGGCCAATTTCGCCGCCGTGGCTCTATCATTTAAAATGAACCACGCGTGAGAGATCCCGACGCTAAAAGTGGGGATTCCAAAGTAACTCACCAGACCAAACTCGTTGAAAGACTCTAGTAAAATAAGAATAAATCCAGCCAGAATCATCTCTCTGGCACAAGGGATACCGACTCTCCAAAAGAGCTGACTGTGAGTACAACCTAGAGATCGCGCCGCCATAAAGATCGAGGAGGAGAGGAGGGAGTAATACCCCCGCATAATCAGGTAGAGATAGGGGTAGGTTGAGACCCCCATTAAGAGTACCGCAACCCCGATATTTAGAACATCAAACTCACCCCAGTGAAAGGAGGGGGGGAGAAGGGTACTGAGGACTCCTTGGTACCCCAAAAGAGCGCTATAAATGTATCCTTGAACAAAGGGCGGAATGGCAAGCGGCAAGATGAGTGCCCATGAAAAAAATTTCCTCCCTCGAAAATCGTAGTGCGTCACAAGCCAAGCTGGTAAGAGACCCAAGAGCAGAGCGACCGTTCCCGTGCCGAATCCAAAGAGGAGGGTGTTCTTTAGGTATTCGCCGAGGAGGTAGTCGTAGATGTGAAGAAATATCTCATTGACAGGAGATCCCAATCCAACGATCAAGACCGCCCAGACGGGGGGGATCAAGAGGGAGAGGATCACGAGTGAGAGGAGTACCCCCACCGAAAATAGCCCGCTCTTTCTCTTTCTCAAAACTTCCCCAATCCGAGAGACAACAGAGACTCTCTCTACCTCCACAAAATACCCATCCTATTCGAACTCCTTTTCTTACACCTCTCGCATCACTTCTAACTCAGAGAGGTGTCTAGCGATGGACTCGTACTTAAAGCCACCCCGCCTTGCTCATCAAGAGAGCCGCTCTCTCCGTCACCTCTCCGAGTTGATTCAGATCAAGATCGTCAAATTTGGGGTCGCCAAAACTCTCGATGTAGGGCTGAGGCGCTACCTTCGAATTCACCGAGTACTCGTAGTTTTTGCGAGTTAGCAATCCCTGTATCTCGTCTGACAGTAAAAAATTAATAAACTCAACCGCGTGAGGGTTCTCTTTTCCCCGTTTTAGAAGTCCGATCGCACTCGCATTAACATGGGTACCAGTCGTCTCTTGGTTGGGAAAGAAGATACGCAACTTCTTAGCAACCTCTCTATCTTTTGGGTCATCGGAGTATCTCAGAAGTCCCATGTAGTACGTGTTTATAATCGCAATATCACCCAATCCACTAGCGACCGCTCGCGCTTGATCTCTATCACTCCCTTGAGGATTACGAGCAAAGTTACCGACAAACTGGGGTAACCACCCCTCGACAAAGGATTCGCCGTCGTTAAGGATCATCGACCCGACCAAGATTTGATTATACGCATTTGAAGAAGAGCGGATAAGTATCCGTCCTTCCCACCGTGGATCGCTCAGATCTTCGTACGTCGATAACTCACTTACGTCGACTCGTGTTGGGTCATACGCTATCACACGAGCGCGATACGTCACCCCAACCCACTCTTTTTCCCCGTCTATAAACGTTGGGAGAATATCGTTGTTAATCTCCTCAAAATCGATAGGGACTAAGAGATTCTTCTCTTTTGCCAACGCCATCTTTCCCACAGCAGCGGTAAAAAAGAGATCCGCCTCGCTGCGATCACCCTCTATTTCCAAGCGAGTGAGAAGTTCGTTATCCTCTCCCGAGGCGATGTTAAGCGAGATACCGCTCCTCTCTTCAAAGTGAGCGAAGATCTCTTTATCGACGTCGTAGTGTCGACTCGTGTAAATCGTCAAATTTTTTCCCGCATCACCTCGCTCTTTAGAGCCAAGACAGCTTATTAAGAGCGACGCAGAACCGACCAAAACAAGATACGTAAAAAACTTTTTCATCGAATGTATATCTCCCAAAAAAATGACTGACAGAAACCTCTCAAAATCGAGGAACAAAACAAATAGTACCAATCTAGTCCTATTGTTTCAATCCCTTTCTCTCTCGCCATCGTAAAATTTATATTTATTTGACACAAGAGGGAGATTCTCCTACTCTAGATGGAAGTCGAAAGAGAGCAAAAAGAGGAGCCAAAATGGATCAAG
>CAZATZ010000103.1:0-1913 GCA_964488175.1 uncultured Spirochaetales bacterium | reverse complement strand
CCTACTCTAGATGGAAGTCGAAAGAGAGCAAAAAGAGGAGCCAAAATGGATCAAGAGAGAGAGTCGCAGAGCTACTTCGGATTTGGTGAGAATCAGACGTGGAAAAGAAACTTTTCTATCGAGCAGATTCGAGACCTCTGGTCCGATAAGAGCATGATAGAGGAGTGGCTTCTTGTCGAAAGAACTCTCGCCGAGATAGAGGGAGAGCTTGAAATTATTCCCTCAGAGAGTGTTCTTTGGATCAAAAAGGCCGCCGTTTTCGAAGCGATAGATCCGCAAAAAGAGAGTATCGGAATTCCCAATCTCGTGAAACAAGTTATCGAATACAGCGAAACACTAGGCGATAAAAATGGCTTTGTTCGTGACTACCTACACTGGGGTGCGACGACCCAAGATATTCAAGACTGTGGGATGATGAGACTCATCCGTAAAAATCTTCTCTTTAACCGAGAACAGATACAGGCTCTCCTCTCGATCTTATTGGAGATCATGGAGCGTCACAAGAAGACCCTCATGGTCGGTCGCTCAAACGCAACAGACGCCCTCCCCTACTCCTTTGGATTGCAGATTAGCTCCTACATCAACGAGCTGAACCGCCACTTAGATCGGTTAGATAGAGTACTCTCAGAGGCTACGATCGGAATCTTTGGAGGGGCGTTGGGTACCTTTGCCTCGCTAACATCTCCCGACGGAAAAAATTTAGGATTGGAAGTTCGAGACCGATTAATGAAACGGTTAGATCTCATCTCTTCCAAAGGCGTCTTAAATAGTAGCCTCGACCACTGGGTTGAGATAGTTCAGTGGACGGCTCGGGTACACGGAACCCTCTTGCGTATCGGTCGAAATATAACTCTTCAAAATCGAGACTTTGTCGGAGAGGTCACCGAGACACCCTCCGAAGAGTCCAAAAGTTCTACGATGCCACAGAAGAGAAATCCCCGTCTCTCCAACGCCCTCATCGGGTTTGCCAAGATGGGATTTATGTTTCAGGCGGGAGCGTTAGAGTTCATGGATCAAGAGGACGTTCGCTCGACTAGCTCTCGACACAACCTCCACTTTGTTATTTTACCAGAGACCTTTCTCATTCTCTCAAAGAGTCTCGATAAGGCGAAGACACTTTTTCAAGGATTGAAGGTCTCCCCAGAACGGATGCTCGAAAACTTCGAGGCGAACCAATACCGTGTTTTAAGTGAATCTCTCATGATGAAACTGGCGAGTAAGGTCGGACGCGAGAGGGGGTATCAACTCTCTCAACAGGTCGCAGAACGCTCTCTTGCTGAGGGAACCTCCTACTTAAAAGAGGCGAAGAGTGAGAGAGAGATTGCGGATATCTTGAGTGAGCGAGAACTAGAGGAGAGTCTCGATCCGTACCGCTATCTCGGACTCTGTGAAGAGCTACTCGCCGAGACACGCAGAGAGACACTCAAACGGTTAAAAGATCTCCTTTAAATCCTTTTTTAATCGCTTTTTAAAAAAGGATTTCAGTTTTTTGAATATCTGCCGATATAGTTAGCAAAGCGATCTTTTTTCTCTCTTTTCCCCAAAAAAATTTACTGAAGGATGCCTCTCATAAAACCCTACTGGGTCGCTAACAAAATCACTAAAAAAACGAACTACTCTTTACGACGGCTCCGAGGATGAAAATTTCTATGTATCTCTTGCAGTCGTCCACGACTGGTATGGGTGTAGATCTGCGTACTGCTCAGTGAGCTATGCCCCAAAAACTCTTGGACGGCTCGTATATTCGCCCCCTCGTTTAGCATATCGGTTCCAAACGTGTGACGAAAGGCGTGCGGATGAACCCGTTTGGCGAGACCCGCTTCACGCCCCCACTTTTCACAGAGGTAGTAGATCCCCCGCACCGTCAACTCCTCTCCCCGTGCCTTCAGCCAGAGAGCGTCCAGTTTTGTGAT
>CAZATZ010000102.1:1734-6536 GCA_964488175.1 uncultured Spirochaetales bacterium | reverse complement strand
CCGCCCACTCCGCAAGCCTTCCACATATCATTCCACATGCATTCGATAGATAACTCAATGACAGTTCAAAAAACCCTCTCTTGGGGAGCAACCGTACTCAAAGATTGTACCTCCTCCGCCCAACTAGATGCGATGCTTCTCCTCTCAAAAGTCCTTCAACAGAGAAAAGAGAGTCTCTACGCAAATCTTAACGAGACGGTGAGCCAGAGCGATCGAGACCTCTACTTAGCTCTTCTTATAAAACGAAAAGAGGGGTATCCTATTGCGTATTTAACACATGAAAAAGAGTTCTACAACCTCTCATTCTACGTTGAAAAAGGGGTTCTCTGCCCCCGTCCCGATAGTGAGCTGTTGGTGGAACTCGTCATCAAGGATCTTAAAGAGCGAAAGGGAGAACCTCTCCGTCTTTTAGATATTGGAACAGGTTCTGGAGCCTTGGCGATTAGCATAAAAAAGAGTATCCCCTCCCTGCGATTGGAGGTCAGCGATCTCTCCGAAATCTCTCAGCGAGTCTTCCGCCGTAACGCAAAGAGTATTTTACAAGAGGAGATTCCCTTTCACCGAGCCAATCTATTTAACCTCCTTGCGGGTGGAGAGATTGAGGGGTCTTTTGATTACATCATTAGTAATCCCCCCTATGTCCCCAGAGAGGAGGTTCGACTTCTCATCGAAGAAGAGGGGTGGAAAGAGCCTCTCTTGGCTCTCGATGGAGGAGCCGACGGTCTCCAAATTATCCGTACTTTAGTTCGAGAGAGTGCGAGGAGACTCTCGCCTCAAGGTCGAATCTTTCTAGAGGCAGACCCACAACAGATGGATGAGATAGAGGAGTTTTTGAGAGAGGATTTTAGCGAGATAGAACGACATCTCGATTTGACTCAGCGGGAGAGGGTTATCTCGGCGAAGCGTATCTAAAGGACACCTCTAAGGTACTATCTGATAGCTAAAGAGAGAAGAGAAGTTCGTTGCGATATCGGGCGAGGTGTAGTAAACGTTCGGTTCTATTCGACCACTGTTCTTGAGAAGGGTGTCCCCTGAACTATCTTGAGTTAAATTCGCAGACGTGGTGATTCCTTCGTTTAGGTAGAATCGAATCGTTCCAGTTCTCTGAGTGGTAAGAACTCGCACGAGGTATTTTTTCCCTTTCACAAGAGGGTAGTGAATCTCTGAGAGTAGATCTTTTTCACCGATGTCATGGTTGTAGCTGATCGCTTTTGTCGGTTGTCCATTGGCACCAAGTTCAAAGAGAATGAGTTCTGTATCTCCACTCCCAGCCAAGGTTCGCAGGGTGTAGTACGGCGGTATTGTTAGAGGAATATCGATCTTTCTGGTTCCAGAGCCTGTTCCCGTAAGAGTAAAGGTGGGATCTGAGCTATTTGAATAGGCGACGTTGTATCGATACGTTCCCGGCTCGAGAGAGATCTTTAACGCTCCCTCTTCATCGGTGACTAAGTTATAAAAGAGAGACTCTCTTCCTTCACGAAAGATTTGAATATTGTGGTTGGGAATTTTAAAAGAGGCACTTCCATCGGTAAGTTGTAAATTCACCACAGAATATCGGTCGCTTGTTAGCGGTTCGCTGAGAGCTTTGGGGGGATCGATACGACCGTACCCCGACTCTACGTCATAGCCTACTGTTGAAATATCGATAGCCGTTCTTTCGAGGATCTCTTTGGCTTGGTAGGGCGTGAGACTAGGAGTTTTCTTTTTAAGTAACGCAACGACCCCCGCGGTAAAGGGAGACGACATAGAGGTTCCATCTAGGGAGACGTACGCATTGTTCGCTTTTCCAAAAGAGAAGATATCTACCCCTGGGGCGGCGATTGAGAGGGTCGCACTCCGAGTTGAAAAAGAGGCGATTTCGTCTCTTCCGTTACTCGCCGCTACGCTGATAACTCCTGGGTAGGAGGCGGGGTATCGCTGGTAGTATCCACTATCATTTCCACTGGCGGCTACCACCGAAACGTTCGCTTCGATCGCCTTTTGGATCGCCTTGGATTCAAGGTAGGAGTAGCCGTTTCCACCGAAGCTTAGATTAATAACATCCGCCCCTAACGCAACGGCTTTATCGATCGCCTTGGCTACGTTATAACTAAGAATCAACCCAGCCGAGTTACTCACACGTATCGGAATAATGGTCGCCTTGGGGGCGACGCCAACGACTCCTTTTCCATTAATTCTAGCCGCAATGATTCCAGCAACATGCGTTCCATGACCATTTTCATCTCTATTTTCAGTCGTTGAATACACTCGGTCGAGGGAGTAATCCCACCCCGAAACAAAGGCGGTCGATCCCCCAAAATCTTCGTGCAATGTATTGACCCCCGTATCGATAACGGCGACCTTGATCCCCTCCCCCGTATTCGTATCCCAGACGGATTCTAATCCCGTCTGCTGAGGGGCGTACTGAGCCCGATATCCAGTATCGGAGGGGGTGAGAAAGAGCTCTCTTTCTAAGTTTGGTTCGAGGTAGCGAATCTGAGGATTTGTCTGTAAAAGGGTCATTAATCTCTTCCCTTTTGAATCGCTCATGCCGAGGCGGAGGTATCTCTCCCCCTCGATAGAAAAGTCCTCGATAAGATGAGATGAGAGTTCGGGAATTGAGCCGAGATTGAAATCTTGCTCGACTGCGACGAGCCACTCTCCTCGGTATCCTGAGCTTAGATGCATTTCAAGTTCTGTCACCTGTTTTGACACAGTGGTCGAAACGGATTCTTTCTGCGAGAGAGAATCCGCCAGAGAGCAACCGGTGATAAGTAGCAGAAGAGAGAGAGAAAACCAAACTTTATGAACCATAATATCTCCAGTAAAAAATCTATCTATCCCTTTAATAACGAAAAGCGAGTTCTCTGCTATTTATCGGTGGTGATAAAGTGAAAGGATCCGTTATCCGCCGAAGCTCCAAAAATAGTGCTATGATGCGCGATACTTATCGAAGTCGAGGTGATATTTGCACTGCTTGAACCGGGGTTCACGTACTGCCACTGGCTAGTGACGTTCCAAGAGTAGGAGAGTCCTCGCGAGAGGTAGAGTGAGGGGATCTCGTACAAATACTCGGTTGTGCGCTCGGTTACCGACCTATTTTGGACTTGGCTCTGCGAAGGAAGAGAGACGTCGGTGAGAAGTTGGTAAAGAATGAGTTGATCGAATTGCCGAACACCACTCGGAAGATCGCCAGCACTCGCAACGCTCCTCCAAGAAAAAGAGATATTATCGCGACTTAAATCAACCAAACTCCCCTGTGCAGGAGAGAGAAGCGTTAACTCATAAATGGGTAAAATAGTGACGTTTGCCGGCTCTGAGAGCGCCCCTTCCTGCCAACCATCGGTGAGACGGTTAAGATAGGAAAAACGGTAGCGATAGGTGGCACTGAGACTTAATTCTGGAGATCTATCGGTGTAGGTGAAGGTCTGATAGAGAGAGTCTTTGGAGGAGGTAAGCGTCGTGATCCGTTTGTAGGGGGTGTTTGGGTTATCTTGACGGTAGACAATTAACCCCTCAGCTCTTCCCCCTCCCACTGTGAGAGCGACCCCTATTGAGGCCTCTTGTTTCTCTGTCAGTGCGAAGGGGATCATCACCTTCTGCTCATACCCGAGCGTCTGTGCCGAGAGGGATATTCGACTCGACAAAGAGGTTCCTGGAATATCAAAACTCCCCATTTCACTGGCGGGGTTTTGACTGAGAGGGAGGTAAATAAGAGTCTGGTTATTGTTATTATCAAAAGCGTTAAAGACGAGAATTTGATCCCCAGGGGGAAGATCGACGGGATCTAACTCGAAGGAGAGCGTCTCATTACCACTTAATCCGAGAGATCTTTGACTCCCGTAAAGAGCGACCAAGAGGGGGGTTCTTCCCCTGTTGGAGACAAATAAATTATCTCCTGTGGCGGTGAGATCGATGGTTCCTACTTTTTCCCAAGAATCAAAAGGGGCGATTCCCGTCCAAGCAAGGGTCGGAGAGTTCGTCGAACGCAGGGAGGATTCCACGGGGCTTAGCATCATCCGTACCTCTTGGGTACCGAGTGTATACGGGTAGAAGAGCTGAACTCGACTTGATGCGTGTCCCAAAAGAGACCCTTCAAGGGCGTAACCCTGATCTCGAGAGGAGGGCAAGAGGATATCGACCCAACCCTGTTCGTTCGTGGTATAGGTCTCTGTGATCGCACTGGGGAGTCTCTTTCCCGTCTCATCAACACCGTAAAGAGAGAGAGCTACCCCTGAAAGTGAACGCTCTCCCGTGTTTTGATACGCAAAGACTCGGAATTTTGACCGAGAATCAAGCGGTGTAACAGGGGAAGAGGGGGCTGGCAGAGCGAAAGAGAGCGGGGTAGAGGAGTTTTTAGAGGGGTTGTCTGGCTGTTGGCAGGCGAACAGAAAACCACAGAGAGAAAAAAAGATGACTCGGCGAGTTAAATATGTAAAGTTATGTATCTTTTTCAAAAAGGGAGTGACCTCCTGTTTTAAGGCGATTGAAAACGGGTCTCATTTAAAATTTTCTTGAAATGAACTTCGCATTTTCTCATTAAGAAACCGTTAAAAACTCTTTTTCCTCTTTTTTATGATGGGTACCTCTAAAAAAACCTTTTTCATTTCTAACTCGATCTTTTCTGTCAATCTTACGTCAAGGGCAAGAATGGCAAGATGTTGTTTTCTCTCGAAAATACCCATTTAGTGTCGTAATACATTTTGCCTGTTGTTAGTTGATTTTGGTTGTTCGTGAGTGATTTCGGGTGATTTGAGATGATTTCGGATGATTTGGTCGAAACTTCGTTTTCAACTCTAAGGCGAAGAAATACCTCCGTTATT
>CAZATZ010000102.1:0-1634 GCA_964488175.1 uncultured Spirochaetales bacterium | reverse complement strand
ACCTCTAAAAAGATCGCCGTCTCATTTTTAATAGTTTAAGAATAAACTGTAGACAAAAAAGACCGCTTGGGAAAGACGTATTCGAGGTAAATTTTTATCTCACCAAGCTAAAATTAAGTATCAGTTAAAGCTAATATGACAAGATGATAATAAAATATGACCCCAAAGATTACCCAAAACATTGAAAAAATCACGAAGTGTGTGTTCACAGCGTATCGGACAAAAAAAATGGTAGGAAAAGAGTGGTGTTCTTTCAAGCAAACATTTTAAAAACGGCTCGTTCTCTTCCCCTTTTCCCCCTCTGCCTCTCTCTCTTTCTCTCCCTCTATTTTTGGTTTACCATCCCCGTGATCCTTCTCTCTCTTTTCATCCCTCGCCTCTCTTCGGGCCGCCGACTCTCTCTTCTGATAGGAGTTATTCTGGCTCTCTTTACTCTTTTTCGCCATACCTCTTCTGAAAATAAACAGTATTTACCGATGCCTCTCGAAAAGATCGAACGATCCACGGCGACTCTTCTGAAAGATAGCTCTATCAGTAGCTCTCAAGCGACTCTCTACTCCGTCTTGATCGACTCGGTCTCCAATGCGGAGATCGAGTTAAGTGCCAATGCGAAGGCACTCTTGATAGTTCGCGGGGGAGTTCCTCTCTCTCGGTATAGTCGTATCTCCTTTGAGACTCCGTTGAAAGAGGGCAGAGAGAGCGGGAGTTATATCAGTTACGGTAAACCCCAAGATATTCTGATCACCCCTCTGGACTCCTCGCAATCTCTCTCCTACCTTGAACGTTTGAGAAGAGAGAGAGATCGGATACGCTACCTCATCTTAGATAGAATTGATCGTCTAAAACCCTCCACCGGCTCTCTCTTTCGTGGTCTCTTTTTAGGAACCAGTGATCGAGAGAATTCCGAGCTAAAAAAACTCTTTCGAGAGGCGGGAATCATGCACGTTCTCGCCCTCTCAGGATTTCACGTGAGTGTTGTTGTGACTCTCATTACCTGCCTCTTTAAACGGTGGTTGGGACGATATCGTCTGGGAGTGGTGACAATCCCTCTTCTACTTGCGTATTTAATCCTTGTGGGGGTTCAACCCTCACTTCTAAGGGCTGTTTTGATGTACTGCTTCGCCTCTGTGGTCATCCTGCTAAAGAGAGAGACAAACTCTCTAAAGATCCTCGGATTGACCTTTCTAGGGACGCTCCTTCTCTACCCCTCGTCGGGCTACACCCTCTCTTTTCAACTCTCGTATCTCGCTCTCTTCGGTATTCTGACGCTAACATCGCCGATCCAGTTCTACCTAGTTCGTTTTCTTCCCCAACTGTTGGCCTCCGCTCTTAGTGTTAGTTTAGCCGCTCAACTCGCCACCGCCCCCCTTCTCATCTACCATTTCGGGACTCTCTACCCCATGGGGATTTGGACGGGGATTTTTATCAACCTTCCTATCACCCTTCTCATGTTCTTAGGAATTCTCTCTCTCGGGCTTCCCGACTCTCTCTTGATATTTCTCGACGGCGTTCTCGAATTTCTGCAAACAACCTCCTACCAGTTAGCAGAATGGGGGGCAAGCTTTCCCTCACTTGAGATCTCTAGTGTGATTGAGATCTCTCTTTTTCTCTCTCTCTACGTTCTGACTCTCTTC
>CAZATZ010000101.1:4426-6547 GCA_964488175.1 uncultured Spirochaetales bacterium | reverse complement strand
TCTCGATGTAGCGGCATCAATCTCTGCGGAAGAGACGCCTGATACAGAGATTGATAGTGATGGTGTTCACTTTTATCGCCAACCTGAGAAAACATTTTCTACGGAACTCGCCCTCCAACTTCTTGAATGGGGAGATATCGCCTACCATCGGCAAGATTTTGCGGAGGCTCAATCTCGGTATCAACAAGCCGCTGCCGTCGATCCGAAACTACTCCTTGTTCTTGTTCGGCTCGGCTCGTTGTACGGAAAATTGGGAGATATCGAACGCAGTTTGGCAACTTTGAACAAGGCTCTCTCGGCGGACAATCAGCTTGCAGAGGGATTTTTCACCCGAGGGATTTTACGGTTCGAACAAGGGGAGTATTCGAAATCTCTCTCCGATCTCTTTCGGGCGTCTAATCTCGGACTTCAATCTCCAGAAACCTACTGTTACCGAGGAAGAATTTACCTCCTTCAAGACGAGATGGTCCACGCCATGGAAGAGTTTTCCTACGCTCTCAAAAGTGATAAAGATTTTGCTGAGGCCTACCTCTATCAAGGTGAGGCGAAGATGCTCTGCGCGGACTCCTTAGGGGCGATAAAAGATTTTTCTCGAGCGATTGAACTCTCTCCTCGACTATTACCCGCCCATATTGCTCGAGCGAAGAGTTACTTTCAAATGGAGAGATACGAGGAGAGTCTCGTTGGATTCTCTACCGTCATGGGCATGGGACTTCAGAACGCTGAAATACTGGATTATCGAGGACAGTGCGGTCAAAGAACTGGAAATATTGTCGACGCAATGAACGATTTTTCTCAAGCGATTTTTGAGGATAGTGAATACGCCCCCGCCTATTTCCATCGGGGAGAACTTAAGAGACATTTCGGAGATAAACAAGGGGCAAACGAAGATTTTACGAAGGCGATCTCTTTTGATAAACAGAGAGGAGAGTACTACCAAAGAAGGGGTGAGATTTGGTATGAAATGGGCGATCTTGAGAGTACTGTTCATGATATAGAGGCCGCTTTTAGTCTAGGGTTCTTCTCTTCAGCGAACTACCTTGTTTTAGCCCGTATTTATGAGCAGAGGGGTGACCTGATTACCGCTCTTACCTACTCTAATGATGCGGTGGCTCAAGGCGGCGAAAAAGAGGCGGAGGCGTACTATTTCCGAGGAAATCTACGTTCCTACTTGGGCGATGAGATATTAGCGTTTGAGGATTACGCAAAAGTGTTTACCCTCAATCCCTATTTCGCCCCTGTCCACAATCGAATGGGAACATTCTTTAAAAAACAAGGGGACTTAAACGCCGCCTTGCGAGCCTTTGAAATCAGCCTTTCTATCAATTCTAATCGGGGAGTTACCTATTTTGAAAGGGCGGAGATCTTATCCGAGTTAAAGGATAATAAGAGAGCTATCTCTGATTACCAATTAGCGATTGAGCTAAGTTCTAGCGAAGATGTATTTCTACCCGTTGCTCTCCTTCATCTAGGAGAACTCTTTCTCGAAATCGGTGAGAGTCTTCAGGCCATCTCAAACTTTAATAAAGTATTAACTCTGGATGGTCGCAACGTTCGAGCCTATCTCGGACGAGCGAAGGCGAGAATTGCATTAGAGAAGAATCTTACTTGGGCAGTTGCGGATCTAGATGAGGCTATCTTCTTAGATCCTGCCGAACCGGAACTCTACTCGTTAAGGGGGTATGTACGGGGAAAGAGGGGAGATTTTTGTGGGGCAATGGGCGATCATTTTGAAGCGATCCGACTCAATGAAGAGTGCTCAGAGTTCTATTACCGAAGAAGTTTAACACGATGGGATTTCGGTGGATATAGAGAGGCGTTAGAAGATTGTGACCAAGCGATATTCTTCGGACGCGGAGAACCAAAATACTTTGAGCAACGAGCAAAAATTGCGTGTAAAATTGGACATTTCACGAACGCCTTAGGAGATCACGCTGAGGCGATTCGACTCGATGAAAATCGGGCTGAATCCTACTATTTGCGAGGGGTCACGAAGGTGGCTTTTGGCAATTACCAATCGGCTTTGGTGGATTGCGATAAGGCAATTTCCCTCGAGCAGAGTTGTGATGATTTCTACTCTTTACGGGCTGTCTGTCTGAGAGAGGTGGGTCAATTTACCGC
>CAZATZ010000101.1:0-4326 GCA_964488175.1 uncultured Spirochaetales bacterium | reverse complement strand
ATGATTTCTACTCTTTACGGGCTGTCTGTCTGAGAGAGGTGGGTCAATTTACCGCAGCGTTAGGCGATCATTTTGAGGCGATTCGACTCAATGAAAATCGGGCGGAATCTTATTATTTCCGCGGCGCAACGAAAGTAGCCTTTGGTAATTATCACTCCGCATTGCTAGATTACGATAAGGCAATTTTCCTCGATCCGACTCGTGATGATTTCTACTCTTTACGGGCTCTCTGTTTGAGAGAGATGGGTCAATTTACCGCTGCGTTGAGTGATCATTTTGAGGCGATCTCTCTTAATCCAAAATCGAGTCAAGCTTACCTCCTTCGAAGTCAGACCAAAATCGAGTTTAAAGACTACGAGGGGGCTTTGAAAGATTGTGATGAGGCGATTTTACTCGCACCCAACAGGGGAGATGGACACTACGTTCGAGGGAATATCAATCATCTCTTAGAAAATAATGAGGAGGCTCTGCGCGACTACGACACGGCGATCTCGTTGAAGGAGTTTCGAGCGTACAATAACCGCGGAAATGTGAAGTTGTCACTCAATCGAAGAGAGGATGCGCTGAAAGACTACACCGAGGCGATAACAAAATCGGGAAAAGAATGTATTTTAAAAGCGTATCATAATCGAGGGATCTTTTATCTCACACGAATGGAATACGCAAAGGCTCTCGATAATTTTAACGCCGCTCTTGAGATTAATACTCGATATCTGCGAGGATATAAAAGCCGAGCTATTCTCTATCAACTGTGGGGAAAGAAGAGAGAGGAAGAGGAGGATAGACGTCGAGCCCAAGAGCTTAGTCCAGCTTAGAACGACCTCTCAAATTTTTTTCACCTCTCACTTTCTACCTCAAGAGTTGGTTGCAAAAATTCTCTTTGCGATTTCCTGAAACCAACTCTTGAGAGATACCCTTTTAAAGGTTCCCCTTCCCGTCATCTTGTATCTTTATCTTTAAAAGGGTATCTTTATCTTTAAGCTTGTACCTTAAACTAATACCTTGAATTAGTCGTTTTAATTGGTATTTTGCGTTAAAAGGTTTCTACAATTTAGACCGGAGCGAAGGGAGTAGACTCCTGTTTTTTTTGGGGATTCTCCCTCTCTAAACGCTCTGTTTAAACAGAATAAAGAGAAGGAACCCTCTAAAAAACTCTTTTTCATTTCTAACTCGATATTTTCTGAAATCGATTTTTTTAGAGGTAGTCAGAAGAAATATACATTTCGAAAGAGTCTCGAAGGTTGCACAACTCTTCGTTCATATTTTACTTTAAGGAGGTTCTATTATGGAACTCAAAAATAAAAAACTTTTTCAAACAGGGGCATTTATCGACGGAGAGTGGATCGAAAATGGGAAGACGTTTGAGGTTGTGGATCCAGGGACTCAAGAGGTTATCGCCAATGTCACTGAGGCGGGTGTTCCTGAGACAGAGCGGGCGATTGAGGCGGCTGATAGGGCGTTTAAATCTTTTCGAAAGACAACCGCTCTAGAGCGCTCCCTTCTTCTGCGTCGTTGGGCCGATCTTATCGAGGAGAATAAAGAGGATATCGCCAAAATCATGGTGATTGAACAGGGAAAGGCGTGGAGTGATGCGATTGGCGAGGTCAACTACGCGAACAGTTTTCTCTACTGGTTCTCAGAAGAGGCGAGACGGGTTTACGGAGACATTATCCCCCCCTCACGCGAGGGAACTCGTGTGATGACCATTAAACAGCCGGTGGGAGTGGTTGGACTGATTACCCCTTGGAATTTCCCTATTGGTATGTTAACTAGAAAGTTAGGTCCAGCGCTTGCCACGGGTTGTACCGTTGTTGTGCGACCTTCGAGTCAGGTTCCTCTGGCAGCCAACGCTATCGCTGCGTTAGGTATAGAGGCGGGAGTTCCCAAAGGGGTCTTCAACGTTGTTGCTGGAGTTCACGCCATCGGTGACGTGATGTGTAAATCTAAAAAAGTCAAAAAAATATCTTTCACGGGGTCAACCTCTGTGGGGATTATGCTGATGAAACAGTGTGCGGATACGGTCAAGAAGGTCTCGATGGAGTTGGGAGGAAACGCTCCCTTTCTTGTCTTTGATGACGCAGACTTAGACAAAGCGGTTGAAAGTGCGATGCTGGCCAAGTTTCGTAATACGGGGCAGGCGTGTATCGGAGCCAACCGTATTTACGTTCAAGAGGGCGTCTTTGATGAGTTCGCAAAACGGTTTACCGCTGAGACCAAGAAGATAAAGCTGGGGCATGGAACGGATAAATCGGTGACGGCGGGGCCTCTCATCAATGAAAAGGCGGTGAACGATCTACACGCGTTTCTCGACGATGCCAAATCGAAGGGAGCGAAGGTTCTTCACGGAGGAAATAAGAGCTCTCTTGGTCCCTGCTATTTTGAACCAACCGTCATCTCTGGTTGTAACGATAAGATGCGAGTCGCTCACGAAGAGCTATTTGGACCGATTGCCCCTCTTTTCTCCTTTAAAGATGAAGCCGAAGCGATTGAAATGGCGAACAACACACCGTTTGGATTGGCTGCCTACTGTTGCACAAAAGATTTGGGTCGGGCTTGGCGTTTATCTGAGGAGTTGGAAGCTGGACTTGTCGGAATCAACGAGGGTCTTATCTCCAACGCAGCGGCCCCCTTCGGTGGTTTTAAAGAGTCTGGATTGGGGCGTGAGGGTTCAAAGTACGGAATCGAAGATTACGTTGAGATTAAGTACGTGATGATGGGTGGCATTTAATTTGACAACACCGGTTCTTTAACCGTGCGAGAAAGATTTTAGAGAGAGGTTGTTACAGAGGGAGTTTCACTCTCTTGTAACAACCTCTTTTTTTTGGGGAGGGGATTAGAAATTATTAGAATTAGAAATCGTTAGATAGGATCCACTTGGCTAACTCAAAATAGATCGTTAGTCCAGCGATATCGACAACCGTCGACATTAAGGGACCGGCCGCCACGGTTGGATCTCGTCCCATACGGGCGAGGGCGATCGGAATAAGAGCGCCAGTAATCGAAGAAAAAATCGTTACACAAGCGAGGGCGAGTCCTACGATGATTCCCTGAGACAAGGAGAGATTTGGTCCGAAAAAGTGGCTTCTTAGAAGAACAATGACAGCAGCCGCCACTCCAATGCTAACTCCAACCTTCAACTCTTTGAAAAGGATGCTTAAAACATCTCTGACTTTTAACTCTCCCATCGCCAATCCACGGATAATCAGAGTTGCGGATTGAGTTCCCGAGTTTCCTCCTGTTTGCATAATAATGGGAATGAAAAGGGTTAAAAAGAGGGAGTGATTCAGTAGAATTTGGTAGTGACTTAATACATTCGTGGTGGACGTTCCCACGAGCATCAAGATGATAAGCCACGGGAGACGCTTCATCACGAGTTGGTAGGCGGAACTCTCTAAATAGGGGACTCCCTCTCCCAAGACTCCCCCCATATGGTAGATACTCTCACTCTCTTCATCTCGTAGAAAATCGATCACATCATCAAAGGTAATGAGTCCAATGAGATGGTTGTAGTCATCGACGACGGGAAGAGAGGGAAACCCAGTACTCTCTAAGAGTTCAGCACTCTCTTTCGTGTCGTCGGTTGCGTTGACATGAACAACCTTAGAGTTCATCACATCAGAGACGAATTTGTCATCGTCGGCTAAAAGTAGCTCTTTGATTGAGATAGCACCACAGAGTAATCCACTTGGATTAGTGACATAAATGTAGTAACTTTTTTCGATAAAATTTAAGTAGGTTCTTACCTCTTGGAGTGCCTCTTTCACGCTATGTGAGCTGTAGATTGTGAGATAGCGAGTTGTCATTAACGCTCCCGTCTCTTTTTCACTGTAAATCAGAAGTCTTTCTAGTTCAGATTTTAACTTAGGACTTACGAGAGCCCACAGACGTGTTTTATCTTTATCAGAAATATCTTGAAAAAAATCGGTGAGATCATCGGGCTGAAGTTGGTTTAATATCTTGGTAAGATCGGTGATCGGAAGTTCTTTGAGAAGAGGCTCTTTCAGAGAGAGAGGCAGTTGAAGGAAGAGCTCTTCCTGCATCTGTTGAGGAAGCTCGATGAAGAGTTGAAGTGCGTCCTCAGGGGCGAGGAGATCCCAGTCCTGCAACCACTCACTGAGAGGAATGTGAGAGAGGACTTCTTTCCGCTCCTCTTTTGAAAGAGGTAAAATTGATTTAATTTTCTCTTCTAACAAGATAGTTGTTTCCCGACAAGTTTTACAGTTTAGGGTTCCGTCTTCCCCTTTAAAGGTACCCTTTAGAATAAAAATTTCAACGTCTCTGTAGGATTAAAATAGGGGGAGATCTCTTAACCATTTATTCTCAAGA
>CAZATZ010000100.1:0-6548 GCA_964488175.1 uncultured Spirochaetales bacterium | reverse complement strand
CCAGTCGCAAACAAAAGAATCACCCCCAAACAAAAGGACTCTTCTTCTTAACGCAGGAGAGTCCTTTTTTTTGGGTGCCTTTAGGAGGAGGGGGGGGAATCCTTGTGTTAAAAAGAGCTGAGAACCTCCACGTAGACCGCTCGCAGAGACTCCAACAACCCGAACATAGAGTCATCTTCTCCCTCATACCAGTTGAGTCCGAGACTGACAGTGACCGCATCGATAACATCGTAGGAAATCATCGGTTTTAAAAGGTATCCATTCGCTGTGATGTCATAAGTGATGGGAATCTGGAGAGTCAGAGTCTCGTGTAAAACCTGCACTTTAGGTAGTATCGTGACCGAGTGGGTTACCTCATCGACCTGATTATTGAGTACTCGATTTAGCTGTTGAGTAATCGCAGCCGAGGGATTTGTATAGCGATGAGGAGAGGTGAAGTCTTGAGTGAAATGCCCCGAATACTGAGCAACGACGGAGAACCAGTCGATAGTGTAATCTATCCCAAAAATGTACGAGAGATCTGGATTGGGGATGTAAATAGCACCACTTGGACCTCCGTACGGTAGTCGGTAGGCGATCTCACCACGAACCCCCACCGACTTGATCGCCGTTGCAAAATCACCTCCAAAGTTGTGGATTCGATAGGGAACAAACTTTTTTGTCGCCGAAGAGAGTGTCTCAAAATCCAATGAGACCGGTCCACCGCCACCACTCGCTAGACCATCGGTACCGAGGCTTGTCAGTTGCAGACTCTCCAATCCTGGCTCTGGATTAAACCCGTTAAAGTAAGAGAGTGAGAATTCAAAGTCGGAGAAGACGAGATCTAGCTTGACCGCTCCCGAGGTGTTGTTTATCGTCGTGTCCGGTTTTTCGATATCGGTATTGGGAATAAAGGCTTCGATATTTGAGGGGCGATAAGAGACGACCCAGACCCCTTTTAGCGTCATCGGTCCGAAAAAGATCGAGGAGATCGCCATGAGGTTACTCATTCTGGTGTCATCGGGATTGGCGGAGATAGCCGCAAAATTGGAGGGTGAGAGTTTATTCGTCGGATTGATTCCGTCAGCCCGCCCCCAGACCTCTATCTGATTTCCGAAAGAGAACTCAAAGTGTTTAAAATAGAAGTCGAGAAAGAGCTCTCGAAGAGTCACCTCAGGGAGAGGAAAACTCCCCTCGTAGTTGCTCAGAAGAGAGGGGCCAGCGTACTGTTTCACGCGGAGATCGGCGTAGGCGAGAAAGAAGTTTCCAGGCTTAAAACTTAGCTCCGTATCGAGTTCAACGTAGGAGGCTCCAAACTGAGATTTGGCGATATCTTCCTTGTTAAAGAGGGTGGTAAAATTCCCTTTAATGTACCCATTGTACTCGAAAGAACTCCCCTCTTTACCCGATGTACCACCCTCCCCTTCTAGGGCACTATCAAAGATTCCCTGACCGAAGAGGTTTAATGAGAGCGTGAAACTCAAAATCAAAAGAGCGTAATTTTTTTTAAACACGGTTAAATCCTCTTTTTTTCTATCTCTTTTCGAGACGTCTTCTCGAGATATCCCCTACTTTCGACTGAGTGACTGCTGAGAAAAGTAGCTCTCATCAACGCTGTCACGAACCTGCAACTGCTTGATTTCCATGCGGGAGCTTCTCTTTTTCTGAACATTTTTAATCTCTAATTCCCTCGCGGCATATTTATTCGAAGCTCCCTTTACTAACTCGATGTTTTTAAACGTAATGACCTTCTCTAGTTCATCGTTGTAGTCGTAAAGTTCAACCTTTCTCGGAATGAATTCCGTCTTGGCGACCCACAGAATCTTACGAAAAAAGCCGTTTTCATCGGCGATATCGTCACTCTTAGGTTTCAGCTCTATTTTGTAACAATTCGTGCCGTCGACCGACTCCTCGCCTAAGGAGGAGATGGTAAAATCCGCACTCTCTCCCGGAGAGAGATCGGCGTACGAAAATTCACTTCCCATAAAACTTCCCCCTTTTTCTGAGGAGACGATTCGCCTCGTCTTTCGCAGAGCGGGAAGGTAGAGCCACATGTCGTCGTCTTTGTCGGTGTAATTAAAGGTCAGAAGTCCCGTGCCTTTAACATCCGCAGGCGAGAGAAACTTCACGAGTGTTTTTTCAAGCTCTCCCCCGTTGTATAACTTCGATATCTGAGCGATTTGACGAACTCGCTCGTTTCCCCGTTTATCGATAATCGTCAGGGTAGAGACCCCCTCCGATTGGGGTAATTTATTGGCCGTTAGTACCTTTTCATAGATCTCAACTGGGGATTGGCCAGAGAGTCCACCGACGATAACAAGAAGAAAAAGGAAACCAGAGATAGATTTTTTCATAAGAACCTCACAGGAAACGGAGAAAAAAGATAACGAAATAACGAAACAAAAAGAATATAAGTAAAAATTTAATAAATATCTAGCTATAACACTTTTAAATAATCAAATAGACCAAGTCAATCGAAACATCTATGTGTAGAAGTGCCACTTCCAATCTCTTTTTTTAGGCGGAGATTAGACTCTATTTCAGAAAAGGGTACCTATAAAAAGTCGATTTCAAAAAAAATCGGAGAGATTTTTTGATACTAATGAATGAGACGATCCAAGGATTCAAAACAAGAACTCAAAACATTTCCTTAAAGTATTAGGCGTGAATCGAGTCTTGCATTTGATTTTACGAGGTAGATTGAAAAATCTGGATTGAAAATTTGGGTTGAAAATCTGGGTTCGATAATGCTGGTTTGGAAGGTAGGTTTTGAAAATGTGGAGATAAAAAGAGGGGTAAAACTGAGACCCCTCTCAAAAACTTGTCCCCAAAAAAGAGGGGGCAAGTTTTTAATTATAAAGCGACCTAAAGATAGATCAAATTCAAGATGCACAGCCCAACAATAATCCAAAATATCCAACCAACTCTCTTTCCTCTAGGCATTAAGGTATTAATAAAGGCGTAGGAGATAAATCCAATACTCATTCCAATGTTAATGCTGTAAGTTAGGGGCATTAAGAAGATGGTCAAAAAGGCTGGAATGGTGATGCTTGTATCTTTTAAATCGAGCTTTAGAATATTTTTAAACATCATAATTCCGATCATCACAAGGGCTGCGGAGGCGATGTAAGAGGGAACTATCACGATAAAGGGGACGAAGAAGATCGTTAAAAGAAAGAGAATTCCCGTAACCACCGAGGCCAACCCTGTTCGAGCTCCCGAGGTGATTCCCGCCCCCGATTCGATATAGGTCGTGACCGTGCTTGTCCCTAAAAGAGCCCCCGTCACCGTCGCAGTGGCGTCACAGAAGAGAGATTTTTTCATCAGTTTTTTTTCGTGCTCAGGATCGGAGACCTCCATGATTCGATAGCATCCGAGGAGGGTTCCTATCGAGTCAAACATATCGACAAAGATAAAGGTGAATAGGATTCCCACGAGAGAGAGACGTAAGGCACCTAAAATATCGAGTTGAAAGAGAAGAGGGGTGATACTCGCAGGGAGTGAAACAATCTGGTCAGGGAATGTCACAACTCCAGTAAAAATAGCGACAGTTGTTGTCGCAACAATTCCTATTAAAATAGCCCCTTGCACCTTGTAGACCTCTAAAAGTGCCATGAGAAAGAAGGCACCGATCGCTAGAAGCGTTTGAGGGGTAAAGACTCCCAACCCGAGACCAGTCGCCTCATTCGCAGCAATGACTCCCATTCCATTTAACCCGATTAATGCGATAAAAAATCCGATACCGACGGTAAGAGAGAGGGATAGCTCTTTTGGAATCGCCTCAACAATCTTTTTTCGAATCCCCGTCAAGGTCAAAAGAAGGAAAAATACCCCCGAAAGAAAGACGACTCCTAGGGCTACTTGCCAAGAGACACCCTGTCCTAGAACAACGCTATAGGTAAAGAAGGCGTTGACCCCCATCCCTGGAGCCAGTCCCAGAGGAACCCGTGCGATAAATCCTGACAGAAGAGTTCCAATCGCCGCAGACAAGCAGGTAACAACGATAAGGGCGGATTTATCCATCCCCGCCTGACTTAGGATATCGGGGTTGACGAAGACGACGTAGACCATCGCCAAGTAGGTGACGAGACCGCCTATCGCTTCACGTAGGAAGGTTGTCTTGTTAAATGTGAGAGAGAAGAAACGATCCACCCAAGAGAGGGTGTTTGTCTTTTGATCTATACTCTGAGACGTGTTCGTTTGAGATGTGTTCATTTGAAATTTGTTCAACTTAGACCTCCAAAAAGAATAACGAAGAGAGGGGACGACAAGATCTCTTCTGAGATCGTACCGTCTATATTCTCTCTTCACCGAACTCCAAACATCAAAATCATATGTTGTTAGGACAACGGTAACTTTTTGAAAGTGTTACCAGTCCATAGTAGGCTTATTTACGGTAAGCCTGTAGAGACTCTCAGGCCGTATCCCTGAGATTATATGATTTGAACAAGAGCCTTTGAGGGTTTCTCTTAGGCTCTTGGGTAGTAAAATACAAAAAAATTTCCTTTTGTCAATCTCATTTTTTGTGGTCGATCTCTTCGAGACCGAATGAGACGAAGAAAAGGGTTGAGCCTAAAACTCTCCTTGATTTTTTACCTCCTATGAGGGAGAGTTTGTCTGTTTTCTATGGACAACTTAGAGATAAAAAGAGCTGCCCAGTATTAAAGATTTTCTAAAGATAGATTAAATTTAAGACACAGAGTGCCACCACTATCCAAAATATCCAGCTAATCTTCTTTCCCTTAGGCATTAAGGTGTTGATGAGGGCGTAGGAGATAAATCCAACACTCATTCCGATGTTAATGCTATACGTGAGGGGCATTAAGAAGATCGTCAGAAAGGCTGGGATGGTGACGCTTGTCTCTTTTAAATCGAGCGTTAGAACCGTCTTAAACATCATCACTCCGACCATCACAAGGGCGGAAGAGGCGATGTAGGAGGGAACAACAGCGACAAAAGGAGCGAAGAAGAGCGTCAGAAGAAAGAGAATTCCCGTCACTACCGAGGCCAACCCCGTTCTAGCTCCCGACGAGATTCCCACACCAGACTCGGTATAGGTGGTGACCGTACTCGTCCCCAAGAGAGAGCCAGTCACCGTAGCGGCTGCGTCACAGACGAGAGATCTTCTCATTAGCTTTCTCTTCTGCTCTGGATCTTTAATATCCATCATGCGAAAAAAGCTGAGGAGAGTTGCGAGTGAGTCGAACATATCGACAAAGAGGAAGGAGAAGAGGATCCCGATGAGAGAGAAACGTAAGGCTCCTAAGATGTCGAGCTTGAGGGCGATAGGGGCGAGACTCGCTGGCATCGCAATGAACTGATCGGGGAAGGTGACGACTCCAGTCAAAAGAGCGACAATCGTCGTCACAATAATCGAGATTAGGATAGCCCCTTGCACCTTGTACACCTCTAAGATTGCGATGAGAAAGAAGGCACTAATCGCCAGAATCGTCTGAGGGGTGAACGTCCCCAGTCCGATACCGGTTGCCTCATTAGCGGTAATAACTCCCATCCCCTTTAGACCGATTAACGAGATAAAGAGTCCGATACCGACGGTGAGTGAGATGGTGAGTTCTTTGGGAATCGCCTCAACAATTTTTTTCCGAATCCCCGTTAGGGTCAGAAGAAGAAAAAAGAACCCCGAAATAAAGACGATACCTAAACCGACTTGCCAAGAGACACCCTGCCCTAGAACCACGCTATAGGTGAAGAAGGCGTTGATTCCCATCCCAGGAGCTAGTCCCATAGGAGCGCGGGCGACGAATCCTGCGAGAAGAGTTCCGATTCCTGCGGAGAGACAGGTCGCAACGATAAGAGCGGATTTATCCATTCCCGTCTGGCTTAGGATATTGGGATTGACGAAGACGACGTAGACCATCGCCAAATAGGTGGCAACACCGCCACCGACTTCGCGTAAAAACGTCGTCTTGTAAAATGTGATAGAGAAGAAGTTGTCCACCCAAGAGAGAGTGTTGGTATTTTGAGATGAGTCCATCTAGGACCTCCAAAAAGAGTAACGAAAAGGGGGGCAGAGGAGATCTCCTTTGAGATCCGAATCGACCACACCCTTTTTTTCACCGCGCCCCAAACATCAAAATCATAACAGTTAGGGACAACGGTAACTTCTTGGAGATGTTACCAGTCCATAGTAGGCTTATTTACGGTAAGCCAGTAGAGACTTCCAGGCCGTATTCCCGGAATTATATGTTTTGAGCTAAAGCCTTCGAAGATGTTTCTCTCAGGCTCTTGAAGAGTAAAATACAGAAAAATTTTCTTTTGTCAATCTCACCTCTCTTTAAAATGACCCTAGGATGGTACCTCTAGTAAAACTTGAGAACGGAGTCAAAATAGAATCTCACCACAAAGAAGAAAGGGTGCCTCTAAAAAATCTTGAAATCTAGAAAGAAGATCGAGTTAGAAACGAAAAAGGGTTTTTAGAGATGCCCAGAAGAAATCGTTGATTTTTCCAACTTTTCTGTACAAAAATAAAGATTATTATTATTAAATTCTATAAAATTTTATTTTTCATATTCCCTCCTTTTTTGGGGAGATTACGTCCATTTTTCATC
>CAZATZ010000099.1:4963-6549 GCA_964488175.1 uncultured Spirochaetales bacterium | reverse complement strand
TAAATGAGTATTTCAACCAAGCCATAACAAATCATGGGATTGGCAAGAAAGATCGAGTTAGAACTGAAAAAGGGTTTTTTAGAGGTGCCCAGTACGAACTTTCCCCTAAAAACCTTCTGCCTAACACCTCCTCATCGAGAGGCTCTTGCTTCAGAAGTTTTATTCCTTTGAGAGCGAAAAATTTATGCCTACTTACGAATATGAATGCAGTCAGTGCGAGCACAAGTTTGAAAGATTTCAGTCGATGTCCGACGATCCCGTCAAAGATTGTCCTGAGTGTGAGAAGAAAGGATCGGTCCAACGACTTATTAGCGCTGGAGTCGGCATCTCTTTTAAGGGAGGTGGGTTTTACGTCAACGACTCGAAGAAGGGGAATACTCCGACAAGATCCGAGCCAAAAGGGAAAGCCACTCAGAGTTCAAAGCCTAAAAAAGAGTCCGCAACTACCCCCAAAAAATCGTAGCTCTCTCCATCAAATCCCATCCCAGCCCCTCTTGATTTTTTAGACGGGTTCTTCTTCAATGGGTTCTTCTTTGACGGATTCTTTTTCGGGGACAGATTCTTCTTCGGGAGTACTGACTTCAAAGAGTGAGCGAAAATCATTCTCGACCCACTCCGTGCTAAAAGTACCGAAGAGACCTTTACGGCTCTCACGCAGAAACCGCCTCGCCCCCTCTTCCATATCGATCACTCCCCCCTTTTTCTTGGGGAGTGCTATCTGGCAGTACTTCTCCAAGAGAGTTTCAGGATTCTCATCAACACTCTCTTTAAAAAAAGGGTATCGCTTCGAAATTTCTTCTGGATAGAAGTTTGAGAAGAGGCGAATCCCAGCCAGAGCCACCTCGTAGGCGGGAAGAATAGACTCCTTGATATTCCCGACGAGGGCGAGTTTCATCCCTATCACAGGATCCTCAAACTTGTGCCACAACATTCCTGGGGTATCAAAGAGTTCTAAGCGAGGAGAGAGGACGTATCGCTGGAGATCTTGCGTCACACCGGGGCGATTCTCTACCTTCGCTTTTTTATGGGTGAGAAGAGTATTAATAAAGGTTGATTTTCCGACATTGGGAGTTCCAATCACTAAAAATCGAAAGGGACGCCCCTTGCGAGACTCCCTCTTTTGAGTGAGAGACTCGATCGAACGCAGAAAGGTGGCTCTCGTTCCCCGCTGGTTTGCGCAGATATCCAGCACGAGAAGAGTCTCCTCCTCTTTCTGAAAGAAATTCATCCACCTCTTCGTCTGATCGCGATCGCTCAAATCGGACTTATTCAGAAGAATAATTCTCG
Organism: uncultured Spirochaetales bacterium; assembly: GCA_964488175.1. GTDB lineage: Bacteria > Spirochaetota > Spirochaetia > SP-2023 > CAYRNA01 > CAZATZ01. The sequence goes on along the minus strand of CAZATZ010000099.1, from coordinate 5,262 downwards.
GTTTCTGGCTTAAAAGCTCTCTTAGAAGAGGATTTTGACTCGCCAGAGGAGCTCGGGCGTCAACGACTTCGATCACAAAATCCATCTTCTTTAAATTTTCACGAATCACCCGCTTGGTTTTTGTCATATGTCCGGGAAACCACTGAATCGTCTGCATGAACCTCTTCCTTTTCTCTGGCTTTTAGAGATACCTCTTTTCATCTTCTACGTTACGAAATACGTTGCGAAATACATTACGAAATACGTTGCCAAATAATTTTTAAACCGTTACCTCTCACCGTGCCAATCCTCTACCATAC
>CAZATZ010000099.1:0-4953 GCA_964488175.1 uncultured Spirochaetales bacterium | reverse complement strand
ACCTCTTCCTTTTCTCTGCCCTTTAGAGAGATACCTCTTTTCATCTTCTACGTTGCGAAATACATTGCTAAATAATTACAAAAGAAATTTTAAACCGTTACCTCTCACCGTGCCAATCCTCTACCATACAAAAAATACGTTCGCTCGACTACCGTTACCCTTCGATTATCTGAACCTCAAAGGATAGGAAAATACCGAAAAAGGAGATCAAAAATCGATTTTCGTTGGTAGAAAAGAAGAAATTCTTTTTACAATCTGGTCATTTTCCCCCTCCTTAACTAGACTGGATGGAGGAATGGATACCTCTAAGAAGTCAATGTTAGAAAAGATCGAGTGAGAAATATTTTGAGAGGTCTCCTGAGAGGCTTTCACAAAAACGAACTCAAAAGAGACAAAAAAGGAATCGCAGATGAACAAAAATATTGAGTGGGACACCATCATTGTAGGCTCCGGTTTTGCCGGACTCTCCGCCGCACAGTACGCCTCTCGTGCCAATCTCCGCACTCTCGTCTTAGAGAGTAACGCAGCGGGGGGTCAGATACTCCTCGTCGACGATTTAGAGAACTACCCCGGAGTCCCTGGACCAATTAGTGGATTTGAGATCAGCGACCGAATGGAGCAACAAGCCCGAGATTTTGGGGCAAATTTTAAAGGCGGAAACGTCGAATCAGTCGAAAAAAACAGCGACGGAACCTACACCGTCTCGACCAGTCGTGAGCAGTTCCTCTCTCACACGGTGATCATCGCCAGCGGAGCGAAGCATCGGCAACTGGGAGTTCCTGGTGAAGAGGAGATGATCGGAAAAGGGGTCTCCTACTGCGCCACCTGTGACGGGCCCTTCTTTAAAAAGAAGAAAATACTCGTCGTAGGGGGAGGAGACGCAGCCTTTGACGAGGCGGTCTATCTTTCAAAATTGAGTGATGAGATCACGATTATTCATCGAAGCGATAAATTCCGAGCCCAAAAAGCTATTTCAGCCAGAGCCATTGCGAACGAACACATTACACCACGTTGGTTCACGATCGTCAAAGAGATCAGAGGGGAGAAAAAGGTCTCCTCTATCTTGCTCGAAGATACCAAGACGGGTGAGACCTTTGAGGAAAATTTTGACGCCATCTTTATCTTTGTCGGAAGTATTCCCCAGAGTGACTTCCTCCCCGATTCTCTCAAAAAAGATAATGCGGGACACGTACGCAGCGATGAACTGATGCGTACCAATCTCGACGGTCTCTTCGTTGCCGGTGATATTCGCGTCTCTCCCTTTCGTCAACTGATTGTCGCCGCCTCAGACGGTGCGATCGCCGCCCATTCGGTAAGCCAGTACATCGACGAGCTAGATGCATAGACCCCAAAGAATCCTCACACTCTCTCTCTTGCTAACTCTTCTGGCGGTCGTGGTCGAGTTTACTCTCACCTCTCAAGAGACCCCTTTACCAGAGGGGAGTTCTGAGACGGAGTCGGGGATCACCACCTCCCCTCCCCCAGATTCGACACAGGGAGGAGGAGTCCCAGCGCCCCCCCAAGATAGCTCACTGGGTGGTTCCCCGAGTCAAGATTCAACTAGTCAAAATCCACCTAGCTCACCCCCCACGCCTCCACCTACCTCAACACCTGCGATCCCCTCCGACAACGCTCCCCTCACCCCACCTCTGACCGCTCCGATCTCACCCCCCCCCGCCAAAACACCCGAGACAACGCAGAAAGAGACCACTCCCGAAACAACAACTAAAAAGGCGACTGAAAAGGCGACTGAAAAGACGACCGGTGAAGCGACGGGAAAAAAAACTCCCCCCCCCTCTAACGCCCCAGTGCAGAGTCCCCCCACCCCTCCTCAAAAAAGAGAGAGTATCTCACCGAAAGAGAGGGTAGAAGAGAGAAGACCCACCAAACCACGAAAAGTTTCACAAGACATTCCACAAAAAGTTTCAAAAAGAGAGGTACCCGTTTCGCCCACCCCTTCCCAGAGGGAAAGGGAGCAGAAGATCAGCGAGACCACCTCTCCCGCCGCATCACTCCCCCTCTACTACCAGATACTACAGAGCGAGTCAAAAGAGGGAGAGAGTGGTTCGACGCTGGGACAAGAACAGAGTCTCAGAGAGGAGAATACCAGAGAAAAAAACGCAAAGAAAATTTTAGAGAGCATGGACAACCAGAATGTCTTAGGTCAACTCTTCATGCTCGGCTATAGTGGCGGCGAGGTCTCTCAAGGACTTATGAACTGGATACGTAACCGCTCTTTAGGAGGAGTAAAGGTCTTTGGCGGAAGCTCGAAAAATTTATCTCAGTTGCAGAGAACCCTAAACCGTTACCAAGTTGAGGCGTATCAAACACAACTGGGAATCCCCCTCTTAATCTCAACCGATCAGGAGGGAGGGCTGATTAAACACGTTCGGGGTAACTTGAGCGATCTCCCGAGTGCGATGGCCTTGGGAAAGAGTGGACTCTACCTCGATAGCTACCAGAGCGGAGTCATCATCTCAGAAGAGTTGCGAGCCTTGGGGATCAACATGAATTTTGCCCCCAACTTGGATCTATACCTAGACGCAAAGTCGTCCATCGTGGCGACACGCGCCTTCGATAGTGACCCACAAGAGGTCGCTATGTACACCCTCGGTTTCTACCGAGGACTTGAAAAGAATCGTATGATTAGCACCGCCAAGCACTTCCCTGGACACGGAAGAACAGCACTCGACTCTCACGGAAGACTACCAGTGATCGATATCGGTTTCAACACCCTCAATCAGAGCGATCTACTCCCCTACCGCCTTCTGATCCAAGAGAAAGTTCCTGCGATCATGGTCGGACATCTCGCCTTTCCCGAGATAACAGGAGATCGAATTCCCAGCTCTCGCTCCTCCTTTTTTCTTGACACGTTACTGCGAAAAGATTGGAGATACCAAGGCGTTGTTATCACCGATGCGATGAACATGGTCGCCGCCCGATCAGGGACAAGTAGCATGGCGGAGGCCTCTTATCAGAGTATCTTGTCGGGAAGCGATATCCTTCTCTTTTACGCCCCCACACCGTCCATCGATAGGGTGTGGACGTATCTTCTCAATAAGATGCATCAAAACCCCGTCTTTAACCGCCGAGTCCGCGAATCCGCCAAGCGAATTTTGAAACTCAAAATGGACTACCTCGTAGCACCAGAAGACTCACAAGTACCTCAGACACTCCCCGATTTTGCCAATCAAGAGAGTCAGCACAAGATCAGAAATCTCATCTACCACTCCCTCACCGTCCGTGAAGAGATTCCTTTCAAAACGATTAATGAGAGACCCCTCTTTTTTATCTCTCCCTACGGCGAAGTCGGTCGCAGTAAAGATCTCTTCTTTGAGAAGAGTCGCTACTACTATATCTCTTACAACACCAGCGATCGAACGATCTTAAATCAAGTGGTCGCCCAAGGCAAAAGAGCCGTCAGAGAGGGGTATCACGTCGTCGTTTACGTTCCGCACAACCATCTCTACTACGTCGCAGAGAGACTCGCCGAATTTACTCAGCACCTCACCGTCATCTCAACCCAAAAACCGACCTTGGTCTACCGAAATACTCTGATGAAACAGGTTCTCTTCCTCCATACCGAAGACCCGATCTCAATCCATATGACCTTGGGAGTTCTCTCGGGTCAAATCCCCTCCGAAACACTCAAGAAAGCGACTCCTCTCCTCCCCCTCGCATGAATAAACCGAACTCCCTCCCTCAAACTCTCCACGACTTTCTCTCTCGTAATGAAAAATACAATCTCTACCTAGCGGACTATCTCCTGAGTGGCTTAATTCCCCTTCAAGAAAACACCCTCTTTCCTCTGAGAAAAATACACGACAACCAAGAGATTCCACTCCTCATCGGACAGCGAGGATCCCACTACTACTTCCTACAAGACGTCGACTCTAAAGAGAGAGATCCAACCCTTCTTCAGAACATCAAACAGAGAGTATTTCTCACCCCACACGTCTCTCTCTTTACTCCTCAATCTATCGAAAATCTCTTCTTAGAATCGGAGCCGAGACTCGCCTTTGAGACCCACTCGATCTTCGATCTTTTCGAATACCCCTCCCCGCTCACCCCGCTCACCCCCTCTCTCGATAAAGAGTTTCAGATCGTCGCTCTCTCTCGAAAGGATCTGCCACAGCTAATCCCGCTCGAGCAAGCCTACCTTCAAGAGGAGGTCTACGACGGCAAACAGCTACCCAAGCAACAGGTCTTGGCACTACTTCACAGACAGCTGCAACGCTACCCCCTCTTTGGAGTGAGAAGGAAGCGAGAGTTCGTCGCTAAAATTGGATTAAATGCGATCGGTCTTCTCTACTCACAAATAGGGGGGGTCTACACCGACAAGCGTTATCGTCGCCGAGGATTAGCCATCGCACTCATGAGAAGGATGCTTCTCCACCTTGAGTCCCAAGGTCGCAAAAACGTCCTCTTCGTTAAAAGAGACAACCACTCAGCAAAGACCCTCTACCGCTCTCTCGGATATCAACCACTCGATACCCTTCTCTCTCTCAAAAAAGCTGAGTTTAAGTAAAGGGTACCGCTTAAAAATTCTCTCAGCCTATTTTATAAATTAATATTTCTAAATTAAAATATAATCTTGAATCTCGATGTTTACGGTTTACGGTTTACGGTTTACGACGATGCGTTTACTCTCTCCCGAGTTCCAAAATAAAAGATTTTGAGAAGGATCAGAGTGACAGAGAGAAAAAAAGGGTTATTGAGAGGGGGTGAGTATCTCTGTATACTGGCAAGATATCTCCTCCAGTAGGTATGTAATCTCCCCCCAAAAAAAGGACAAAACATGGCGTGCAAAGAGTGGTGGAAAAAGTGTTGGATTTGGCTAGTTCTTGGTTTTGGGGTTGGTCTTGGGTTATTGATTTCTATTTATTGGCTTTATCACTTTCTTGCGACAGAGACTAGCTCTACAGAATCCATCAACAGTATTGTTGGTATTTT
>CAZATZ010000098.1:0-6598 GCA_964488175.1 uncultured Spirochaetales bacterium | reverse complement strand
GGGTACCTAGAAGAGAACTCTTTAAGGAATAATGCTTAGCTTGTAATAGAGTGTGTAATTAGGCTCGTACGCCACCTTCTCTTTTATCTGAGTGCTTAGACCGATACTATTTTCAACCCCGTTGCGAGAGTACCTTATCTCACTCTGAAAGTAGTGGGCGATCTCTTCGATTGGGTGGGCGAGTCCTGCGACCGTGTAGGAGAGTTGCACTCCCAGATCGGGAAAGAAAAGATCTTGAAAATCGGTAAAGAGAAAGATGTTCGCTTGGTTATCTTCCCAGTACCCCTCCGCCGTCAGTGAGAGAGAGGCTAGATAACGAGAGCTAAAAAAGAGGGTGTGTCGCCAGCCCAGCAGAGTTGAAAAGATCGTCTCTCCTCCTCTATCGACCTCGGCGTATCCTGAGGTATAGAAGAGTGAACCCTCCCAATCAAAGATGACCTCATAGGCGAACTGGTTGCTGAAATCTCTCCTCTCTTCGTAAAAATGGGAGTAGATATAGAATAGATTGATGGTGAATGGAGAGACGAGAAAGTTTGAATTAAACCAAAAATTCGTCTTCTCTGGTGGCTCTAGGTCTAGTGAGAAATCGGAAGATAGTAGTTCAACCTGAAAATTACTCGTTGAAGAGTTGCGTTTGAGGGATACAGAGGTTCCTGTGCTAAGGCTGAGATAACTGGTCGGGTAGTAGTCACCTTTGAGCGTGTAGTAACTCTGTATTGAGCGGTCGAGGTATGGCTTAACGTCCTTGTCTAGAAAGGTGTACTGTCTGCTCAATCCAATATCCCAATAAAACTCTTTTTTCCCCAGAGCGATTTCCCAGTCGTTTTGAGAGAACTGCAAAAAGAGCTCTTCAAAGAGGAGAGAGACGGGTTCTGAACTCTCAAATCTTAGATAGGGAGACGCTTGAAAGATCAGATCCTTATAGAGGAGGCTAAAGTAGGTGTGCACGAAAAAAGAGGAGACGATCTCCCCTTTGGGATTGTAACCAAGGGGATGGGGGTCGTGAAGATCGAGGAGGGCGAATGTACTCTCTATCTTTGATGAGAATGAGGTGTAGAGATCTTTAGCAAAAACACCGGTCGAAGGGATGAGAAGAAGAGAGAGGAGAAGAGCGAGAATAGCTCTCTTTCTAGACAGACTACGGTTCGACAACACTGAGGAGTTGATTTAAGTTTTGATAACGAAAGAAACGTCGTGAGAGAGATGATTCACTCACTGAGACGTTCTGCATGAAACTGGGCGACGAGTCTTTATTCACTAAATCGACGACTTTAATCAGAGTCGGAGTTTTTCTTGAGACTCTCGTACCGATGTAATAAAAGGCTTCACGAATAGAGTTTTTATTCCTATCGAGAAAGATTATCTTAAAAGTATACTTTCCAGAGATACCCTTAAAATCCTTAACAGGCTCAGAGATCGGAGATAATTTTAGGTAGTAAAAGGGGAGTTTCTCATCTGGTTTTACCTCCAAGAGAGCCTCATTATCATCGATACTTACGAAAGTATAATGGGATAGATCGATACCAGTGATATCTTCTAGGTTGATCTCCCCTGAGACCTTCTGCGCAAAGCTGACCCTCAGAGGGGATCTCGTCTTGTTGTTGCTGATCCACGACGACTTACTATCTCTTCTTACGAGGTAGAGATTGGTACGGTTCTTTGAATAGCCGACGATTACCTTAGAATCTTCTATTTCATTGGTGTAGAGATCGAATTTTTCGACCTTGGTATCGGTCTCGTTCCCCGTCGTATTTTCGATTCTTATCTTCCAATCTCCAGCGTAGAAAGCTCGGAGATAATTTTGAAATTCAGAGATAAACGCCGGTTCAGATTTTCGAGATTCAGACTCCCGAGACTCAGACACCTGAGAAGAGAGTGAGAGGGTGAGGAGAAGAAAATACACAAGAGAAGAGTTAAACTTAGACCTAAACTTAAACATAATGCAACAACTCTTTTATGGGTTTATTGATGATTTTTAAGGAAGAGGGGATGAGTGAGATGAGAATAGGTACGAGGAGCGTCAGAGAGAGCACGGCGTAGTCTCGAAATGAGAGCAAGACATTAATCGGATACCCATCATTATACCCTGGGGGGACGTAGATAATCTCTTTAACAGAGAGTATTTTCTCTACGCAGAGGACAAAGAGGACGGCGATAAGCAGGGACAAGAGGTAGAGGGAGAGTATCTCTGCAAAGATAGAGAAGATCATCTCTTTTTTGTTGTACCCTAACGCCCTTAACGTCCCTATCTCATTCATTCTCTCGTTAAGAATCGCTGAGATAAATTGCGTAATCGAGACACTGACAAGAACAAAAAAGATGGTAAATAGGAAGAAGAAAAAACTTCTGTAGAGCTTGATAACCTGTTCAAAACTTGCGCTCATCTCTTTCCAGTCGTAGACCTTGAGGTGGGGTATCTTCTCCTTAATCGCAGTAAGGAGGTAGAATTTTGACGACTCTAACTCCTTTTCAGAGCTTAGATCGATACGAACTCCGTTGGCTATCACCCCCTCACCGAGTAGATCTTTGAGCGTAAGAGAGTTGGTAAAGAGCAACGATTTATTTCCCTGGCTGGAGGGAAATCGGACAATCCCCAGCACGGGAAGAGAGGCGAGAGAGAGACCCTCTAAGGGGGAAGAGGCCATGATCGTTGGGTAGTCGCCCACACCGACGTTGAGAGTCTTCGCTAGACCTTCGGCGAGGATAAGACCGAGTTCGTCGTCATAAGGAAGATCTCCTGCGACGAAGTCTAAAGAGTGGAGAGACGATAGGTCATCAGAGGCGGAACCAAAAAAAGTAACGCTCTTCTGACCATCTCCTATTAACCCACTAAGATCGTAGGTGTACGACTTCTTCTTGACTCCCTTGAGAGGGGCGATAATAGTGTTGAGAGTAAATAACTCATCGCTATCAAAGTATAAATCCTCCTCACTATTAGGGCTATCTTGGTTGATATCTTTAATAACGAGATCACCAGTTGTTAACCGAGATCCCAGCGTGATCCCAGCCTCTGTGTGTTTGTAATACCCCCAAAAGAGCATCAAGGCGACGAGCGAGAAGAAGAGGATAAGGCAGGTACTAAGACTGCGTTTAAAGTTGTAGTAGTGGCTGAGAAGAGCCGCTTTAAGAAGATAGATCATAGCGATTTTTCGGTTAAGTTACCGTCCTCCATAAATAGATGGCGATTGGCGTACTCTTGAATAATGGGATCGTGAGAGATACAGATGACGATAGCCTCATTCTCTGTGGAGTACTTTTTTAACTCTCGGTAGACCTTGTGCGACATATTCGAATCGAGGGAACTCGTTATCTCATCACCGATAATAAATCGGGGAGAGTGTGAGAGAGAGCGAACGATACTGACCCTCTGTTTTTGTCCTCCTGAGATGTTCTGCGTTCTGTGCTTGAGGATAGATGAGATCTCAAAAGACTCAACTAGAGCGTTCATTCGCTCATAATCGCAGGGATCTTTTAGGCCGTTTAGCTTAAGCATAAACTGCAAGTTCTCCTCTACGTTTAAGTATTTGACCAGTTCGAAGTGCTGAAAAATAAGGCCTAGGTGGTTCGCCCTATACTTCGTTCTCTCCTTATCGTTGAGCGATAAGAGGGGTGTCTCATCAAAAAAGACCTCACCACTATCAGCGGAATCAATCCCTGTGAGAATATTCATCAGCGTCGTCTTTCCACTACCACTGGCACCAGATAACCAGATCATATCCCTCTCTTTGGCGTGAAAAGAGATATCCTGATTGGCCCTTACCTCAGCCTCTTTGAAGTGGTAAGTTTTACTCACTTTCTTCACGTTTAAATTCATGATACTCCCTGTTATGGTAGAATGACTGTACTAACGATCAAGTTGAGACTTAGATTTCTATTTTTATCCCAGATAACCTTTACATTAAAAGGAATAGAGTCGAAGGCTTTCCAACCGATTCCAACCCCGTAGAGGTATTGAAAATTTGAGGAGTGATCGTTTTTATCCCATAAATAAGCCACGTTATTGTACAGTGCTACGTATAGCTGTTTGGCGGCACTCGGCATAAATCGGGCAAAGAGTCGCACCTCGCTCTCTAGCTGAATCAGCTCCGTGTAGTGAGCTTGATCGTTATTTTGTAGCGTGAGTAAGTTATTTTTGCGATAGTAGTCCCCCCTCTTCAGGGTAGACAGAGTGCCCGTACTCTGTGTTGAGTACTGTTGAAAAGTGGGCTGAAGTGCTATCTCTAAGGGGTAGGCGACTAGCCACTCCAGAGGCAGAGTCAGTGAGAGGTCGTAGTAGTTATAGTCGTTTGTGAGGTAGTTAGAGTAGGTGAAGTTCAATGCGTACTCCCACGAGAAACTGGGGGTTATCGCTAAAAACCCCAAAAGCCCGAGGGAGTTTGTGAGGAGTAAGTCTTTTGGCTCGCCATTTTCTTTTTTCTCCGCTCTCTCGTCCTGCGTCGCATTGACTATCTCGTCCTGAGTAAATCCGAAGTCGTACTTCAGGCTCACGTTGTCTAACAGAAACAGATGGCTCCATGAGACGCCATTATCTCCACGCAAGATTTCGTAGTTGTAGTTCAGTTGCGACTGCCAGACTCCGTGTTGCCACTGTAGACCCCCATCGAGATTATAAGTGGCTTTGGAGTCTCCTAAAACATCGGTCGTCGTAGCGGTATAGAATCCTTGATTAAGCCCGAAGAGAGAGCGACCGACACGGAAATCGACAGCAGCCGTGTACCCGTATTTTCCGTTCAAATAGAGCCCCCCCATACCAAAACTGACACTCCCATCTTTGGACTGAGCGATGGAGTTAGGAGATTGGGCGTAAGCGATGTGGATAGTCGTGGAGAATACGATGAACATCAAAAGTCTCTTAAATTTTATTTCCATTAAAATAGACCCCTTCCTTGGTCAACAAGATCTTCTAGAATGAATGTTAAAGCGGCGTTGGGATAGATCTCTAAGCTAAGATCGAGAGATTTATACGCCGAGTTAAAAGCTTTTGCCTTGGCGTAGGCGTTGGCCTTTGAGATGAAACTCAAGTATCGCCAAAATTCACTCTCTGACCTCTCGAGGCGTTCCAAATAGCGGATCGACGCTTGAAGAGCACTGTAACTCGACCCTATCGCGCCAACAAAGTGGTTAGCCCGAGAGTAAAGAGCGTAGGGATTATCCTTGTCCAATCTCAGGGCTCGAATCGAATACATATTGGCGTAATGTAGCATGAGCAAGAAATCGGTTTGACCAAAGTAGGCTACCAAATTACTCGACATAAAAGCTAGATACCCGTAGGCGGCAGCCTTATCCTTCTTTTGGGGGAGTGATTTGATAGACTTGATCGTCTTCCTATCGTTTAGAAGATACACACTTCGATCTACGAGAGTAGAAATCCGATTCGTATACTCATCACCAGAGTATTGATAAGATATGTTGAGGTAGAGAAGAGTCCCTAGCCACTCCAACTCTTGACTGAGAGAGAGTGACTCTTTTGTACTCTGATACCGCTGGTAACTCTTGGTGACTAAACCATCAACATCGTTGGTAGCAGAGCTAACAAAATCGACCATAACAGGGAACGAACCGCTGGACTGTTGTGGATAGAGGTAGACGGGAAGAACGAGAAGGAGAAAAATGTATTTGTTTTTTCGAATTTTCATATTATAAAGTATTTCCTTTATCGTTATCTATTTGTATCTCAGCTAACCAGTAAGAACGGGGAAAGAGAGAGGAGGCTAATGTCATTGTTTTCTGATAGTCGTCGTCTTCTTCTGTGTGGAAAAAGACCTGAGATAACCAGACATAACTCATGAAGGTAGTAAACTTATTTGTACTAAACTTAATCGCGTTATCAAAGTATTTCTTGGCTTTTTTATAGCCACCTCCGCCGATGATGGGTGAGTAATAAGACCAAATCCCGTACCCTAAATAGGCTCTGGCATTTTTAGAATCCAGCTTGAGAGCGAGATCGTACATCTGCGTCGCAGTTCTCGAGAGTTTGATGATCTCCGCCATTCCAGAGGTGATGGATAACGTCCGAGAGAGAACGTCTGCGTAGGCACGGTAGTAATCGGATCGTATTTTTTTATCAACAGCGGAGATATCCTTCTCTTTACTCCGCCAACTAGCGAGAAGATTTTTGAGGGAGTTATCCGAACCTCTTTTATCGATCTCTCTAAGTAGAGTTACGTACATGAGATTTAACTCGGTGATGGCGTAGAGTTCAGAGAGATTGCCAAAAGAGGCTAAGTCGATTTGAGACTGAAAGTACTCGAAGTACGCATCGGGAGTATTCAGACCTTGAGAAGATGTATCGGACTGAAAATCGGAGAGAATCTTATAGTAGTAAGATTCTGATTCCAGCGTAGTCAACGGCGAAGTCAAGCCCAAAAAGGCGAGCACTCCTAAAAGAGTATATTTCATAGAATATTTTCTCCTATTTACGTGTGATGTCTCCCAAAGGAGACCTTAAAAGGGGTACCTCTAAAAAGTCGATTTCAGAAAATAACGAAGAGATTTTTTGCCAAGGCAAGAAACTGAAAACGGAGTTTAGCCGAGATTTAGCATGGTACTAAATAAGTATTTTCTAAATGAGTATTTTAGTGAGAGAATGACGTCTTGG
>CAZATZ010000097.1:2650-6624 GCA_964488175.1 uncultured Spirochaetales bacterium | reverse complement strand
GCTGGGAATTGTGGTGAGTTTTTTTGTGTTTAATGCTGAGAGTATTGCAGAAGTGTTGATTTTGTTGGGGTTGCTGGGGCTGACCGTAACCTGTTATGCGCCGTCTTTGCAGGTGTGGTGTGCCCATTCTATGGCGGATGTGGATAGTTCTATTGTGCTGATTTTGATTTCGTGTTTCTTGAGTGCAGGGATACATGGTTCTAATGCCTTGTTTGGTTATTTGGGTGATACTTATGGGCTGAATAGTGTGCTGAAGATTATGCCGTGGGGATTTTTGCTTATTTTGCTGATGTGTGTTTTCTTGCGTTTACGAGAATGGAAGAAGGAGTCCTCCTCCCCTTCCTAGAAGAGGTCTATCTCGTCGCCTTTAAAGCACGTGAAAAGGCGTATAAGCGATAGTCTTTTATGAGAACGTAGAAGAAAAGAGGGCACCTTCAACCCCCTTTTTCTAGGGTAGGGGAGTCTCATCAAATTACGTGTGTTTGAAGATTTCTTTGAAAAAAAAGTACTTTCCTTGGCGGTTAAGTTGTAACTTCGGACAATCTTAACTAATAATGGAGGGATGGTAAATTCAACAGATACCGAAACGTCTCAGATAGCCGAAACTCTACTCGATATAGGACTGACTCTCCTCAAGTCGGGGGCGAATACGAGCAGAACTCGTCTCATCATGACCCGTTTTATACGACACCTAGGGTATGAGGCCCGTATCTCGATCACCCATCTAACCATCTATCTTGCGATCGCGCAACGAGATTCGCCTCTCTTTTACACCGCTTTCAGACAGACACCACACTACGGCGTAAACTTCGCCAAGATCTCGCATCTTCGCCAACTGAGCTGGCGTGTCTCCAAAGAGAATTTTACGCTCGCACAGATTCGTGAGGAGATCGCCGCCGAAGAGGCGAACCCGACCTATCCGACGTGGGTGGTCACCTTGGGGTGTGGACTCTTTAGTGGCTCTCTCGCACGTCTCTTCGGTGCCGATGGGGTTGGAATGGCGATCAGTTTTTTAGCGGCGTCTCTGGGGTTTTGGACACGAGTGCGTCTCTCAGCGTCTCTGGTCTATCCCGCTCTCACTCTCTTTTTTGCCGCCCTCGTCTCCTCTCTGGTCGCTGGATTTTTTCTCTTCAATTCAGAGATGTTCACTCCGCTCTTCTCTTTCCACGTGACCGATCTCTTTCATAGTGCGACTTTTATCGCCTCGCTCCTCTACCTCGTCCCTGGAGTTCCTCTGGTCAACGGACTCTCCGATCTCGTCGACGGTTTTACCTTAAACGGAGTTATCCGTCTCACAAACGCCTTTATTCAACTCTTTTTCTCTTCACTTGCGATTAGTCTCGCTCTCTTTTTTTACCGAGTGATAGGAGGATAACTTCAAAATGGAATTTATCTCAGTTTTAATCTATTTAGCCGAAAAGAGTCTCTTGAGTGGATTGGCAACCCTCGGTATCGCTCTTGTTTTCAACGTCTCTCGAAGAGTCCTCTTGACGATCTTCCTCTTAGGCGTAGGGGGGGGCTTCGTGAAATTTAGCACCCTTCTCTTGTTTGATAATATTATCCTCTCCTCTCTCTTGGGATCCCTCTTTCTCGGGTTTTCGGCTCTGGCTCTCGATAAAACGGTCAAAAGTACCCCCTTTGCCCTCTGCATCCCCCCTCTTATCTGCATGCTCCCCGGGGTTTTCGCCTATGACGCGCTTCTGGGAGTCATCCAATTCGCAACCCAAGGCGACGTCGACAACCACACCCTCTTAAGCGAGATCGCCTACAATCTTCTCATGGCTTTCTCTATCCTCTTCGCTCTGGTCATCGGTGTTGTCGCCGCCACGATGAGAACGCGTCGCAACCTCTCTGGGAAACCCAAAAGTTAACCCTCCGTTTAGCCGATGACGTTATGAATTATGTTATGGAACATTACGCAAGAGTGAGACTCGCTCTCCCCGTCATCTTTCCTCTCTAAACAACCTCCCACCATTTTAAAAAACTCTCTCGATTTGCTATTTATCTGCCATTTGAAAAATCTCCTCAAAATTCTCCTCTTAGAGACCTCTCTCTCCCTTGTGGAAACCTCTTTTGGGGGGTACCCTAAAAGGGGAAAAAATTGTATAACTTCTGAGAGATTTGAAGAGCAAGAGAGAAACAAGGGTCTCTCTGAAAAGTCGATTTTAGAAAATATCGAAGAGATTTTTGAGAGGGTACAGAGAGAGAGGATAGACGTAGATGAGAAAGCAGAGTTGCGGTGAGTTGCGAGAGAGCGATAGCCAAGAAGAGGCTATTTTATGTGGATGGGCTGAGAACGTCAGAGATCTCGGGGGAGTGACCTTTGTTGATCTCACCGATCGGTGGGGACGGACTCAGATCGTCTTAAATCCCGAGAAACTCCCTAAAGATTTTTCAGGGGTAAAAAACAACGACGTCCTCCGTGTTATCGGAGAGGTCGCCGTCCGTCCCGAGTCTCAAAAGAAGAGGGATACCCCCACGGGTGAGATCGAGGTCATCGCCAAGAGTGTTGAGATTTTAAACACGAGTGTCCCCCTCCCTTTCAGTCTACACGAAGAGGCTCAGGCCAACGAAGAGACCCGTCTGAGATACCGCTATCTCGACCTAAGACGAGAACCTCTGCGTGAAAAACTCCTTCTACGAAGTCGTCTCACCAACCTTATCCGTCGCTTTTTAGAGGAGGCGGATTTTATCGATGTCGAGACGCCTATTTTAACGAAAGCGACGCCGGAGGGGGCGAGAGACTATCTGGTTCCTAGTCGTATTCACCCCAACGAATTTTTTGCCCTGCCACAGAGTCCCCAACTCTTTAAACAGCTCTTGATGGTCGCTGGATTTGAACGGTACTACCAGATAGCGCGCTGTTTTCGTGATGAAGACCTGCGAGCCGATAGACAGCCGGAGTTTACCCAACTCGACATGGAGTTCTCTTTCGTCACACCCGATGATATTTTAGGGTTGGTCGAGCGAATGTTTTCTTCGATATGGAGAGAGCTTTACGGGGTGGATCTAGCGACTCCCTTTGATCGAATCTCGTACGATGATGCGATGCTTCGTTACGGAAAAGACGCTCCCGATAGACGGTTTGGGTTGGAGATAGAAGAGCTTAGTGATCTCTTTCAAGAGAGTGAGATTCTCTTCTTTCAAAAAGCTCTCGCCAAACCTAAAGGGAGTATTCGAGGATTTCGAGTTCCTCAGGCGGCGGATAAATTTAGTCGAAAAGGACTCGATGAGTTCAACGATTACGTCAAGAAGTACGGAGCGGGGGGAGTCGCTTGGATCAAGTTGACCGAAGAGGGGTGGCAGTCCCCTCTGGCAAAGTTCTTCTCAGAAGAGGATCGGGTCAAATTAGAGGAGAGAATGGGGGGCGAGAGCGGAGATATTCTCTTTATCGTCGCCGATACTCACTCGGTTGTCTGCCAAGCGTTGGGAGAGCTGCGACTTCTGATTGGGAAGAGGTTAGAACTCTTTAATCCCGAGGAGAAAGATTTTGTCTGGGTCGTTGATTTCCCTATGTTTGATGAGGATCGTGAGGGAAATCCTACCCCCTCTCACCACCCTTTTACAGCGATAAAAGAGAGCGATCTCAAGAACTATAAAGAGGGCGACGATATCTACCAACTGCGCACCGACGCCTACGACTTGGTCTTAAACGGCGTCGAACTCGGTGGCGGAAGTATGCGTATCCACAAGAGAGAGGATCAGATCTTAAACTTGAAACTTTTAGGAATCGGCGATGAGGAGATCGAGGAGAAGTTTGGTTTCCTTCTGGAGGCGTTGCAGTACGGCGCGCCCCCCCACGGGGGAGTCGCCTTCGGGCTTGATCGACTCGTGATGCTTCTCTCAGGGGCTAGCTCATTGCGAGAGGTGATCGCCTTTCCTAAGACAAACAAGGCTGTCTGTCTCATGACGTCGGCTCCGAGCAAGGTGACCAAGGAGCAGTGCGAAGAGCTTTTCATCGAGAGGGTTAAACC